>DAAV01000002.1:0-6370 GCA_001701295.1 Bacteroidales bacterium H10 | reverse complement strand
ATTTCGCCGGTCTTACCAAAAAGAATCTGCCCCGCGGCCGCTGGCGTTACCTCACTCAGGAGGAAGTCAACTATCTCCGCATGGGTGCTTTTGAATAAATTTGAAATGGAAAAAATTCGCAGAACAACCATAAAAGGTCTTCTGACCGATCCGGCTCCCTTCATCGACAGCCGGGTCGACGTTAAGGGCTGGGTGCGTACGCGCCGTGGAAACAAACATGTGCAGTTCGTGGCTCTTAACGACGGAAGTACCATCAACAATCTTCAGATCGTCTTTGATCTGTCGAAATTCAGCGAGGATGAGCTGAAGTCCGTGACCACGGGCTCAAGCATCCATGTGCAGGGGACGCTCGTCGCCTCGCAGGGAAAAGGACAGACAGTGGAGGTGCAGGCCGATGAACTTGAGGTGTACGGCACGGCAGATCCCGCCACGTATCCTTTGCAGAAAAAAGGCCATACTCTCGAATTCCTTCGTGAGAAAGCGCATCTGCGCCCGCGCACCAATACTTTCGGCGCAGTGCTCCGCATCCGCCATGCGCTGGCCTTTGCCATCCATCAGTTCTTTAACGACAAGGGCTTTTATTACTTCCATACGCCTCTGATCACGGCTTCCGACTGCGAGGGAGCAGGCGCGCAGTTCCAGGTGACGACCCTTCCTCTCGGCGATCTTCCCCGCACCGAGGAGGGCAATGTGGATTATTCGCAGGATTTCTTCGGCAAGATGGCCAGCCTCACGGTGTCGGGTCAGCTTGAGGGAGAACTCGGCGCCACGGCCCTGGGATGCATATATACGTTCGGCCCGACTTTCCGCGCGGAGAATTCGAATACTCCGCGTCATCTCTCGGAGTTCTGGATGATAGAGCCGGAGATGGCGTTCTACGAGATCGAGGATAACATGGATCTCGCTGAGGAATTCATCAAGTACTGTATAAACTATGCGCTCGAACACTGCAAAGACGACATCGAGTTCCTGGCCGAGCATTTTGACAAGGAGCTTATCGGGCGTCTGCGGTTTGTGGTGGACAATGATTTCGTACGTCTCCCTTATACCGAGGGTGTGAAGATACTCGAAGAGTCGGGACGCAAGTTCGAGTTCCCCGTCTACTGGGGTGTGGATCTCGCGTCCGAACATGAGCGATATCTCGTTGAAGAGCACTTCAAACGCCCCGTTATCCTGACGGACTATCCGAAGGAGATCAAGGCCTTCTACATGAAGCTCAACGAAGACGGCAAGACAGTACGCGCCATGGACGTGCTTTTCCCGAAAATCGGAGAGATCATAGGCGGCTCGCAGCGTGAGGAGAGTCTTGAGAAGCTCAGCGCGCGTATCGCCGAGATGGGACTTACCGGCATGGACTGGTATGTCGACACCCGTCGTTACGGAACGGTTCCCCATTCCGGATTCGGTCTCGGTTTCGAACGTCTCGTGCTTTTCGTGACCGGTATGCAGAATATCCGCGACGTGATCCCCTTCCCGCGCTATCCGAACAACTGCGAGTATTGATGGCCCGTATCGCAGCAGTCATATTTATAATCCTGTCTCTCCTGCCCGGTCAGCTAAAGGCGGAGAGACAGGATTCCATCGTTGTAAGTCTGCTTACCTGCTGGCCCGGCCCGGAGGTCTATGAGCTGTGCGGCCATTCGGCCCTGCGTGTCCGCGGCATAAATCCCGACGGCACCGTTACCGATACCGTATGGAACTACGGAGTGTTCGATTTTGCCGAGCCTAACTTCCTTTATCGTTTCGTAAAGGGAGAGACCGACTACATGCTCGCGGGATACCCCACCGCCATGTTCGTACCCGAATATATGGCGCAGGGGCGCCGCGTCGTGGAGCAGGATCTGAATCTGACACGCGAGGAAACATCGCGTCTTGTCGGCATGCTGCGCGAGGAGGCGAAACCGGAGAACCGTACGTATCGCTACAATTATGTCAAAGACAACTGCGCCACGCGGATAACCGACCGCATAGACCGCGCTGTCGGCTCCCCGGTGGTTTATCCCGATTCTGTCAGGTACGGTACTTTCCGCAACGAGATGCGCGCCTATCACAGGGATTACCCCTGGTATCAGTTCGGCATAGATCTCGCTCTCGGCTCCGGCATAGATTATCCGTTGCGCGGACGCGAAGAGATGTTTGTCCCGCTTGAGATGATGGAAAAGACGGCAGGAGCGCACCTGCCTGACAGCCGTCCGCTTGTGGCGGAGACAAGGGTCCTGTCGGAAGGCGTGCCCGATGCCACTCTCGGCCCGACACACTGGAGCGCCACTCCGCTCGTATGCTGCTCCCTCTTTCTGGCTATGATCCTGCTGGTCTGCTGGCTTCAGTGGCGCTGGCGTGTCATATACAGGGCTGTCTACTCCCTCTGGTTCGGCGTGACCGGACTCGCGGGATGCGTCATTGCCTTTCTCGTGTTTGTCAGCAGCCATGAGGCCACGTCGCCCAATCTTCTGCTTCTGTGGCTTAATCCGCTGCAACTTATTGTGTCAGTGGGAGTATGGTTCAGACGTAAATGGAAAGTCCCGACTTCGGTGATGATCTATTATAATATCATCGTCGTCACGGTGACGCTTATCGTATGGCCGTTTCAAACCCAATCGGCCAATCCGGCGTTTTTCCCATTGATGGCATCGACACTCGCATTGGCGGTGTCTTATGCAATAATCTCTCCGAAAATCAGTTATAAAAAATACCGCAACATACCCGAAAATGAAGAGGTTGGCAACCTCGGTGCTGGTAGGTCTGGCCACGCTCGGCGCGGCCGCACAGGCGGATCCCGCCCGGCCGCGTCTCGTGGTGGGAATCGTCGTTGACCAGCTTCGCACCGATTACATAGAGTATCTGCAAAGTTACTTCGGCGAGCGGGGGTTCAGAACCCTGCTCACTGACGGTGTGTATATGCGCGACGTCGACTTCAAGGCTTCCCGCCTTGACGCGGCGAGTGCTACTGCCATGCTTTATACGGGGGCCTATCCTTCGGAGACAGGTGTCCCGTCCGGGCTTATATACGACTCCTCGGATCCGTCGGGGATGCTCAGGCTCCCTCTTGTGTCGGGCGCGGCGTCAAGCATAACCAACGACTCTTTCACTCCCGCGCCGCTGCGCCTGTCGACCATCGCCGATGAACTTGTGATCGACGGCGGCGGTTCCAGCCAGGTATATTCGGTGGCCATGGATCCGCAGCAGGCCGTGATCATGGCGGGGCATGCGGGCAAAGGTGCCGTATGGATAAACAATTCTTCAGGCAACTGGGCCACCACATCCTATTATGGCCCGATGCCGTCGGTCGTGTCGAATCGTAATTTCCGCAATTCGCTTTCGCAGCGTATCGACACGATGGTCTGGCGTCCCTCCGCACGCCTGCAGCTTGTGCCCGGACTGCCGGAAAAGAAAAGACAGACCCCGTTCCGTCACACGTTCCCGCGTGCCGACCGTGACGTCTATAAGAAATTTGTGGCTTCGCCCCTTTCCAATGTGGAAGTGACGGACGCCGCTATCGACATCCTGCGCGATCTCAATCTCGGCACCAGTCCGGGAGAAACCGACATGCTCAATGTGGCATATACGGTGGCTCCGTTCAAATATGTGACCGACGGCGTCACACGTGCTGAGCTAACGGACTCATATCTGCGCCTTGACGGGCAGCTTGCGCGGCTTTTCGATGCCGTTGACCGTTATGTGGGCGCGGCCAATTCCGTGATATGGCTCGCATCGACCGGTTATTACGATGACGCAGTGGCGGTCGAGGAGCGTTACCGTCTGCCCGGAGGCGAATTTTCCGCGCGCCGCGCGCGGTCGTTGCTCAATTCATATCTGTCGGCACGCTTCGGACAGGCCGGATACGTGTCGGCCATACGCGACGGCCAGATATATTTCGACCGGCATGCCATCGAGACAATGCGGCTTGATCCGGAAGCCGTGATAGGAGACGCCCGCAGTTTCCTTGTCAAGATGAGCGGCGTGGCCGACGCATTCACCATCGACGACATATTGTCTCCCTCCGATGAAGACCAGAGGGCGCTGCGCAAGTCTCTCGACCCGCGTTCATGTGGAGATATAATAGTGCGTTTCACTCCCGGCTGGAGTGTGGTCTACGATGAGCAGACCCCTCCTGTCACCAAACAGATAAGGGAGTCAGCCGTAATGACACCGGCATTTCTGAAGGCCCCGGGCCTAAAGCCTCAGGTGATAACCTCGGGGATAGATGCCACGGCTCTCGCCCCCACGGTGGCCGGCGCCATCAGGATACGTGCCCCCAACGGAGCCGCGTCGAGGGCCGTGCCTGTCGAGGCCCGTTGATCAGGCAGCCGTGCGGACCATACCGCCGGGTCACAACAATATCAGACACTTTAAAGCAATAAATCTCTCCATACAAATTCGGAAAATATGTTTAACAATATACTTAAGAAAATATTTGGCGACCAGTCGGAACGCGCCGTGCGTCCGCTCTGGAACCGCCTCAATACAGAAATCAATCCCATCTCGGAGCAGATACGCGATATATCGAATGATGAACTGCGTGGCCGCATCGAGACGATCAAGGGCAATATCCGCGGCAAAGCCGCCGACTATAAGAAGCGGATGGAGGAAATCCGCTCGGAGATCGAGTCTCTCGATTATGACAAGCGCGAACCCCTCTGGAAGAAGATAGACGAGCTCCGCGAGGAAATGTTCGCGGAATACGCGCGTGATCTTGATGCCGCCCTCCCCGAGGTTTTCGCGGTGGTGAAGGAGACCGCGCGCCGCTTCAAGGAGAATGACACCATCGAGGTGACGGCCACCGACAGTGACCGCCGTCTCGCCGCCGCAGGCAAGGACTTCGTGACTATCGACGGAGACAAGGCCATCTATAAAAACGAATGGATAGCCGGCGGCAATCTCATGAAGTGGGACATGATGCATTACGATGTCCAGCTGATAGGAGGTATGGTGCTCCACGGCATGATGAACAACGGCAAGGTCACCAACAATATAGCCGAGATGGCTACCGGTGAAGGTAAGACTCTGGTCGCGACTCTGCCTGTGTTCCTCAACGCGCTGACAGGCGAGGGAGTCCATGTCGTGACGGTCAACGACTATCTGGCCAAGCGAGACTCCGAGTGGATGGGCCCGTTGTATCAGTTCCACGGCCTCTCCGTGGCCTGTATAGACAAGACGGAACCAAATTCTATGGAACGTCGCGAGGCATATGCGAGCGATATAACTTTCGGTACGAACAATGAGTTCGGTTTCGACTATCTGCGCGACAATATGGCTACGCAGACGCAGGATCTCGTGCAGCGCGACCAGCATTATTACGCTATTGTCGACGAGGTCGACTCTGTGCTCATAGACGACGCGCGTACGCCTCTCATCATTTCCGGTCCTGTGCCCAAGGGCGACGACCAGATGTTCAACGAATTCAAGCCGAATGTCGAGAAAGTGGTGAACGCCCAGCGCAAACTCGCCCAGCAGCTGCTTCTGGAGGCGAAGGAGAAAATCTCGAAAGGCGATACGGAAGAGGGCGGTCTCGCACTGTTCCGCGTCTATAAGGCTCTTCCCAAACATGGTCCTCTGATCCGTTATCTTTCGGAAGACGGTATCAAGCAGCTGATGCTCAAGGTCGAGGCCAAGTATATGGCCGACAACAACCGCGAGATGCCCAAGGCTGTCGAGCCACTTTTCTTTGTGATTGACGAGAAAAACCATTCCATCGAGCTGACCGACAAGGGTATCGAGGTGCTTACAGGCACAACTTCCGATCCTGAGTTCTTCATTCTTCCCGATATCGCCGCACAGCTGAGCGCGGTCGAGAACGAGGACCTTACCGCCGATGAGAAACGGGAGAAAAAAGACAATCTGCTCCAGAACTATTCTATCAAGGCCGAACGTGTGCATACGGTCAATCAGCTTCTGAAGGCCTATACGCTGTTTGACAAGGATGTGGAATATGTCATCGACGACAACAAGATCAAGATTGTCGACGAGCAGACAGGCCGTATCATGGAAGGTCGTCGCTATTCCGACGGTCTCCATCAGGCCATCGAGGCCAAGGAGGATGTAAAGGTAAAGAGAGAGAGCAAGACCCTTGCTACTATCACATTCCAGAACTTCTTCAATAAATATGACAAGAAAGCAGGTATGACAGGTANNACCGGTACGGCCATGACCGAGGCGGGTGAGTTCTACGACATATATAAACTTGACGTAATAGAGATTCCCACGAACCGGCCGGTGATACGCAACGACATGAACGACCGTGTCTACCGTACGAAGAAGGAGAAATATGCGGCTGTGATCCAGGAAGTGGAGGATATGGTCAAGGCCGGACGCCCGGTGCTTGTCGGCACCACGTCGGTCGAGATCTCCGAACTTCTTTCCAAGATGCTTA
>DAAV01000087.1 GCA_001701295.1 Bacteroidales bacterium H10 | reverse complement strand
TAACCGGGATCGGCCGCATACGCTTTCTTGAAATATTCATAGGCGGAATCCTCGTTACCCTGCGCCTGTTCGACCATTCCCGCCGAATAATAATAACGCGCTTTCTTGCGCGAGGCATCCTCTCCGCTATGCGCCGCATTACGGCGCGAAGCCCCTGCCGTACCGACATACAGCAAGACAAGCAGCAGCTGCATGAAAAAAAGGCATGCCACCGCCCGGGACAGTTTTATATCTGATTTCCTGCTCAATTCCAATTGATAAATTTAATTTTTCCCAGTATGTCCGAAAGCGCCGTCCTCTCTCTTAGTGCGGTCGAGTTCCCCGACCGGTTCCCAGGTGACATGCGAGTACTGCTTGATTACCATCTGGCATATACGGTCACCGTCATTGACAGTGAAATCATTTTCTCCGAGATTGATAAGAATGATTCCTATCTCTCCGCGGTAGTCGGCGTCGACCGTGCCTGGAGAATTGGCTATGGTTATGCCGTAATTAAGCGCCATTCCGCTTCTCGGGCGAATCTGACACTCATATCCGGACGGAAGCTGCATATACAGTCCCGTGGGGATCAGCGCACGCTGAAGCGGTCTTAGCGTCACGGGCCCTTCGGGCAGATATGCGCGGATATCCATTCCCGCGGCCTCGAACGTTCCGTAGGCCGGGAGAGGATGGTGACTCCGGTTTATGACTTTGATGCTGACTTTATCCACGACTTTACGTTTTAAACAGTTTCTAAGAAACTAACAATCTAACGTGAATCTTTGATGTGTTCTTATAAAAAAATATGGCTGTCCCTTGCGAAGACAGCCGATATTTTCGCTGAATTACAAATGTCAGCCCTCTTCGATTGCGTCGTTGGGGCAAACAGAAGCGCAGCTGCCGCAGCTGATGCATGTGTCGGGATCGATCTTATAGATGTCACCTGCTGAAATTGCCTCGACCGGGCATACTGACTCGCATGTACCGCATGCGATGCATCTGTCTGTGATTACGTAAGCCATGATTTTTTAAATTTAAAGTTAGTTAAAAAGAAATTTCGCACAAAATTAAGCCTATTTCTTCATTCTTACAACTATTTAAGGTTATTTATTTCGACTTTTTTTTAATTTTGTAAAAAAATCAGCATCGCATATGGAAACTTCACCTCTTATTTCAATCATCACCATCACGTATAATGCCGAGGACAATATCTTGCCTACTCTCGAATCTGTAGCCGAACAGACATACCGTAATTTCGAACATATTATCGTGGACGGGGCGTCGTCCGACCGTACGCTTACGGTTGCCCGCCAATTCGCCGACACAAGAATACTGAGCGAGAAAGACAACGGTCTCTACGACGCAATGAACAAGGGAATTGATCTCGCACGCGGAAAATACCTTATATTTCTTAACGCCGGCGATACTTTCCACTCACCACAGATACTGGCGGCATATTCGGAAAGGGCACGCAAAGGAGACGACATAATCTACGGCGACACGGTGATAGTGGACCGCGGAAGACACATCATAGGCCAGCGGCATCTGACAGCACCGACATTGCTCACTCTCGAATCGTTCGCCAAAGGCATGCTGATCTGTCATCAGGCATTTATGGTGCGCAGGGAGATCGCGCCGAAATATGACCTGAACTACCGTTTCTCGGCCGACTATGACTGGACGATAAAGTGCATAAAAAACTCCAATGTGGAAAGATGCACGAATCTCGAACTCATAGCCATAGATTACCTGTCGGACGGCCTGACAGACAAAAACAAACTGAAATCCTTACGGGAGAGATACCGCATAATGAGCAGACATTACGGTGCGGCACGCACATTGCTGAACCATATCGGGTTTGTATTCCGGGCCATCAGACGCCACCTGCGGTAGGAATATAACTGACGCCACGGCGTCCACTCAACCTGATTTACAGCGTCGGGCTTGCATATGGCGCAGTTTTTTGCTATCTTTGTAACAGATTACAATTTAGGGACTTTTCAAGACAATGAAATGATGGAAGAACTTAAGAGAATGCTTAATCAGGAATGCGACCGCACCCTTGACAGCAAGGAATGGGATTCCCTTTTCTGCCTTGCTACAGAAATTGTCCTACAAAAGGGGGAAGTATTGATCAGTCCGGGAGAAATCAAACCGGACGTATACATTGTGAAAAAAGGTATAATCCGCGGCGTGGACTTCAACGGCAGTCAGGAGCGCACTTTCTGCTTCGGATTGCCAGGCACCATATTCAATTCCAGATTCTCGTTTTATAAAAGATTGCCGTCATATTACCAGATCGAGGCCTGTTGCCCGAGCGTCGTGTTGCAGATACCTCATGAGGATTACATTGCGCTGACAGACAGAAGCCACCCATTCGCAGTATGGGCCTTGCATTATGCATGGTACGAGCAATATCTTGAAGAAGACCGCGAATCGACAGTCCATAACGGCACAGCAAAAGAACGATATCTGCATATGCTGAAAACAAGACCTATGATAGTCAAGGGCGTATCTCAACGTGTACTTGCCTCATATCTCGGAGTCACGCCGGAATATCTATGCAGAGTAAAGGCCAGCATCCTGAGGGACGAACTCAAGGACAAATGACAACGAAGCGGAAAACAGAACGCGTAAAAAGACATCCAAATAAAATCTAAAAGAATATAGTTTGGAATTTGTATTTCTTAAACTATGTCAATATATATTATAAACTCCGACTATAAATTTGTAGCCGAAGAATGGCAATATGCCACATCTTAACACCAAATTTAACCACTTTGGACATTTTTGTAAAAAATACCGGCAATACTGCAAGGGCATAAGGAATAAGCGCACAACATGACTTATTCCATTTCCGGTTATTTTCTGACATATCATTGACAACAAACATATGAAAAGACTAACCACATTATTGAGCGGCCTTCTCTGCACAACCATGATGGTTATGGCAGTCCCGGCAAAACCGGGTATCATGAGGCTTACACAACCCGACGGAAGCGTGGTCGAGGCCACGATAGTCGGCGACGAACATTTCCATTACTACGAGACTCCTGCAGGAGAGATCCTGCTGCGTGACAACACCGGCACGCTGCGTCCGGCGACAATCTCCGCCGACGGCAGTTTGGAAGCCTGCGGAGCGATCACGGGCAAGGCCACACCGGCCGCCGAGCGCACCTTGATATTCAAGGCCATAGCCGAACAGGCAGAAAAGGCCGCTGGCAAACAGCCTTCACGGGTGGCTCCCAATCCGATCCTGCCTAAATTTCCGACCACCGGCACTGTGACCGGTCTTATACTGCTGGTCGAATATCAGGACGTCAAACTGACACCACAGGCTACTCTCGAGCATTATGAGCAGATATGCAACCAGGCCGGCTATCAAAGCGAAGCCACCCACGGCAGCGTTCTCGATTACTTCACATCGCAGAGCAACGGACGCTTCACTCCTCGCTTCGACGTGTTCGGTCCGCTGACACTTCCCCGCGAAAGAGCTTATTACGGCATGGCCGACAACGGTCTCGTCAATCAATTCCGGGATGCTTGTCTCGTAGCCGACGAAATGGGACTGGATTTCTCAAAATATGATATCAACGAAGACGGATTCGTAGATTTCCTCTTCATAGTATTCGCCGGCCACGGTGAGGCACAGGGAGGTCCCTATGAATCTGTCTGGCCGGCCATGATGGATCTATCAGACTATGTGTTCGACTATTTCGACGGCCTCAACCTGGGTGTGGCCGCATGTTCATGCGAACTTAAAGGAGGCTCAGGGACAAATCTTGACGGAGTCGGAACAATCTGTCATGAATTCAGCCATATTCTCGGGCTTGCCGACATATATGACACCTCCAAACAGGGAGGCCACGGCATGTGTCATTACGACATCATGGATATCGGCACCTACAACGACAATCAGGTCACACCTTCCGGCTACACCGCGATGGACAAATATACTCTTGGCTGGCTTGAACCTATGGTGCTCGACAGTCCTATTGAAAACGTGACTTTACGACCCTTCAACGAAACCCATGACGCAGCTTTCATAGTCAATCCCGACAATCCCGACGAATATTATACACTTGAGAACCGTCAACAGCAGGGATGGGACAAAGGAATCCCGGGACATGGTCTTGTAGCTACTTATTGCCATTATGACAAAAAACTCTGGAACCGGAATATCGTCAATGCCGTTGCCGCAGGCTATGAGCATGTCTGTATCGTGGCGGCGGACAACGTATGGATGAATTCCGTATCTGACGAAGCAGGCGATCCATTCCCCGGCACTATGCAGAACACCGCCCTGTCGGCGACCACCGTACCGGCCGCATTCTGGAAATCTTCCGGATCAGCAGTACCTGTGCCCTGGACCATATCGAATATCCGGGAGACAGCCGAAGGAAACATCATTTTCGATTTCTCGACAACAGCGGGTGTAAATGCCATCGCAGACGGTGACCCGTGCGTGCGTGTGGAAGGCAATTCCATAATCGCGCCCGAGGGCTCGGAAATATATGACATAGCGGGACGCCGCACATCGGCACAATATCTGCCCGAAGGCATATATATTGTCGCTACTCCTCAGGGTGCCGTAAAGGTAAAAATATGATAACTCAATAATAACCATTTAAAATTACGAATATGAAAAAAAGTTTTCTACTGACGTTGCTCATGGCGTTTGTAGGGATATTCACAATGCAGGCGACAAGCGTCATGATAGACGTGGACAACGCCGCAAACGTGACTGTCCAGACAATGGCCGGAAACGGGCAGACTCTCGATCTTCTGGACGGCATGAACCCGTTCGACCTGTCGGAAAGTGATCAGCCACTTCTGATCGAAGCTAACCCAGGCGCAGAAATCGTAAGCATCACAAAAAACGAGGAAGAGACCGTCAATCCGAGCGGAGACGGCAAATACAGAGTCGGATTCGACGGTCCGACAATGTTCAAGATCGTGACCAGCGGATCCGCCGGCCCGACAGTAAAAAATGTCACTATAGGATTCAATGCTTCAGGCGAAGGAGTCAGTGGCAAGCCATTTTCTGTCTATTATGAGAAAGACTCGGAATGGGTCGTTCCTGAATCCGGCAGCATGGGCATGTTGGTCATACCAGAAAACGCAAACGTGAAAATCGTACCTCAGGCGGCATATGAGATAGTAAGTTGCTCCGTACCCTATTTCGACGGAGCTTTCAGCGGAACGCTCAACGAAGACGGTTCGTATGTCTTTGTAAACACTGTTCCGGATTATTACAGTGTAAAGGTAGAAATGAAAATCAAGAGCACCGCTATCAGATTCTCGCTGACCGTGGACTATGCCCCGAATGTAAGCTGTTATCTCGAAAACCAAAGAGAAGGCGCATGGGAACTCCTGACGGTCTATGACAATGTCAAGACCAATTTCGTAATCGTCAACTCTCAGAATCCTCTTGAATTCATAGCGGCACCGGGAGCCGAGATACTTCAGGTGCTTAGAAACGGCGAAGTCATGAATCCCACAGGATGGGGTGGAAGCAACGGATGGGTAGTCGAGGTCGAAGACGGCGATGATTTTGTTGTCAGCACCAAAGGCGCACCAACCGACATCACTATAGAAGCTCCGGAAGGCAACGCGTCTCTTGAGTCATATTTCTTCAAGAAAGCAGACGGTTCGGAAATCAATCTTTCAGGCATGACAGCCACATATACCGGCAATCTGGGTGAGACAATCTATGTGTCAGGACGTCCCGGGACAAACATGAGTTATATCATGAATTCCAACGGCGGTGTCACCAACATGCTGGACTGGCTGCGGGTAGTCAACGGCAGTGATGGATCCAATCCCGCAAAATACCAGATATTCGGCACTCGCAATTTCAGCGGTATCATGATATCGGTCGACAACGCCCAGCGCGTCAATATCATTCAGGAAGGAGGACGTGGTGAGGCTCTGTCGCTTAACAACGGGAACAACAACTTCCAACCGTCTGAAATCAAGAACTCTCTTGCCATAAACGCAACCGATGGAAACCAGATCGTATCGGTCACTGTCAACGGCAATGCAGTTCCTGTAAGTCCCAACGGCTATTATATGGTAGAGGCCAAAGAGGGAGACTGGATAGAAGTATCATCACGCAAGAATCCTGTGGACGTGAATTTATCTTTCACTTTCGACGGCGATGGCGAAATAAGCTGGCTCAAAGCGATCTCTGAAGGAATGCCTGTGGAACTCACCAACCCCATGACTGTCAAAACATATTCAACGTTCATATTTTCAGCTGCCGACGGGTATACTCTCGAGAATATGACATGCGATGTCACTGGTGTGGAGGTATTACGTTCTATCGAAGCCAACACATATGAAGTGACCGTGACTTCAGCAGACGTGACTGCGGCTGAATTCAATGTAACTGTCAGGGAGATGCAGCCTGCAGAAGGAAACTCTATCGCAGTAACCAACGGAGACGAGCTTCTGGTACGTTTCTGGGAAATGACTGAAAAGGACGGCTCGTTCGTAAAGAAACTTGAGAACAACCGTGTAAATGAGGTAAAGACCGGCAACTGGATACGTGTTTATTGCCAAGACACGCAAAGCGAATTCGTTTATGTCAAAGCCAATGGCGAGGAGGTTGAACTCATCCGCAATGACGAGGGTCTTGCCCGTACCGCATGGGTACAAGTCAACGGCCGCACAGTCATAGATACTAAAGTCGAGACCCCGCTGCAAGCCAAGACTAATCCCACATATGATGACAACAAACATATCGTTGCCGGAAATGTATATATAGAAATCGATGGCGAGAAACTTACTCAAGCGATTGTACATTCCGGTCAGACGATAAAGCTCGTGGCTGAACCCGAGACAGGCTATATATTCGACCACTTCGAAAAATTCTATTCGCTGACAATGGCTGCGGACGGCATAGCTCTCGAAGGTGACACTTATACTTTCACCCCTGCTGACGCACAAGAGAATTTCATACTTTTCAAAGGTGTGTTCACAGAAGATCCTAATGCACGTGTCTATGCTCTTCGCGGATCTACCGCATGGATAAATTATGATTCTGAAACAGAATCTCCGTCTGCCATCGGCAATGTATACTTCAGACTCGCCGACGGAAATCTGTCTCGTGAGACTACGGCTCTTGAAGGCCAGACAGTACATCTTGAGATAGGAGTATTGAACGAGGAAGACATCGACAAGTATGAAGTCGCAGGATTCTGTCTGATGAACGGTTTCCCGACCGCTATAATACCGGCAAATTATGTAGTCCAGGTCTCAGACGCTGATGCTGAAGGCACTATATGGATCAGCGGTCTGGCCCGTCTTAAAGGAGATGCCGTAGATGAAATCGCCGATGAAAGTTTCGGATATGATGCCGCAACCATGACTGTAACATCGGAAGGCCCTGTAAGAATATATGACACCAACGGAATGTTACTGATCGAAGCCGAAAGAGGTCCTGTTTCAGTAAGCCACCTCCGTAAGGGTATGTATATTGCAGTCACTTACGCTGGAACTATCAAATTTGTTATCTGATAAAACAGTTTGATGCCCGGTCATGCAGAGCCATATCTGACTCCCCATGACCGGGCACCTTATCCAAATAAAAAAATCAAATCATCAAAATGAAAAAAAACATTTTTGCCGTTCTTATGCTTGCAGGCACAGCGGCGATATTCCAGGGACATGCAGCGAATATCGAACATGGAGGACGTCCTTTCTATGGTTTTTTTCTCTCTAACCCCGGAGGATACTCAAACGCCTCAGCCGAACAATATGGATTTGCAAGACAAAATTTCTCAGATCCCGGAGACAACGAACTTCTTTATGGCTTATCGGGCCAAATAGGTGTTTATGCAGCGACTGCAATCGATGGCATCTATTACGCAGCGCCATATATCTATGAGTCATCCATGTCTATGCCGGCTCCCCGACCTCTTTTTTCTTATAACATACATACCGGACTGGTGAGAGAAATAGGCCCCTGGAGCGATCAAAGCACAGATCTAAAACCGTCTGACATGACCTATGACAGAAAAAACGACAGAATTCTGGCGGTATGTTATGGTTCTATCGAAGGCGCAGGAATATATGAGATAAACCGTGAGACCGGATCCATGACACTACTCCGGTCTGCCAATAACATCGGAGGCGTAATCGCCGCCGACTCTTTCGGACGCATATTCACCATCAACCATGACGGCCAACTTCTTCAGGTCGATATGTCGAAAGACAATTCCGTAAGAGCCATATACCAGCTCCCTTACAGTGACCTCTCGTCTAACCAATCTCTTGAATTCGACATTACAAGCGGTAAGCTGTACTGGGCTTCGAACACACTCACCAATCCTCGCGGAGACAATGGACACGGCTCATGGCTTGTAGAGATCACACTACCTTCCATAGCGCCCAATGTTGACTATTCCGCCGACATGACCGGCTATTCATATAAAGAAGTCGCTGAAATCGGACAGAGCGCACGGTTCCTCGGCATGTATATTCCCTATGCCGAAGGCGGTTTCGACGCTCCCGGATTCGCAACTGATACAAAATCAATTTCAAGTGAAAACGGTGATTTCTGCACATTGGAATTTTGCGTGCCATCCACTACATTCGGAGGAGACCCTCTGACATCAATAGACGGTTATGACATCTATCGCGACGGTATCAGGATATATACAGGCAAAGGAACTCTGCAGTCCGGCGAAAAAGTGACATATGATGACAATACCGTTCCGGTATCCGGCAAAGAATACAGATATGACATCGTATGTTACAGCAATACAAAAGGCGACGGACCAAAATCTCCGATATTCGCATATGTAGGTTTCGATGCTCCTGCCGCACCTTCTGATGCCAAAGTGATTGTCGGCGATGATTTCCTTTCGACAACAATATCCTGGACTGCACCTTCCCAAGGAATGCACGGAGGAACATTCGATCCTACTGCTACGACTTACGATGTGGTACGCCTTCCGGACAATGTGAAAGTAGCCGAAGGCCTAACCACATGCTCTGTTACAGACAATCTGCGCCGTCTGCTCCGTTATTCATACAGAATAACTGCCAAGAATCAATATGGCGACACCCATATTGAGACAAACGAGTTTATAGCAGGCCCTCCTGTAACGGAGTTCCCTGTCGAGGAGACATTCGATAATCCGACATCGATGGCTCTGAAATGGACCACCGTGGACAACAATCACGACGGCATGACATGGATTTACGGGACGTCTCTCGGACAGAGCGTGTTCGGAGATTATGAAATGACAGCAGAATATATTATTTCTCCTACTTCTATCGATGCCTACACACAGGATGCTGATGACTGGATAATCTCTCCTCCGCTAAAATTCGAAGAGGGACACAAATATGGCGTGACATTCGAAATACGTTCTCTCACACCCGAGACACTTAACGTACATGTAGGCCCGAAGAACACGGTGGAAGACATGACTCTGATCAATACTTTTAAACTTCGTGAACCACAATACACCGAAGATGCTGAAGGCCGCATGATTTTCCAGAAATATACCACTGAACTTCCCAAGGAAATAGGCGGGAGCACCGCGTGCGTTGCAATTCAGCTCGTGACACCTCTGAATGACCAATACTACAGTTATATACAGCTTGGCAACATTCTTATTGACGAAGGTCTGACAGGAGTGGAGTCAGTCAAGATGGATAGAGAAAACAGCTTCCGCATTTACAACAACTTCCTGACGATCTCGGGTGATTTCTCTAAGGCTTCGCTCTACGGTCTGAGCGGAATCAAAGTAATGGATGTAACCGCCTCAGGAACCTCTCTGAACGGCCTCAGAGGCGCTTATATACTCGTAATCGATGGGAAGAGCCACAAGATCATGATCTGAGGCTTACAGACAAGATTACACACATAATCAAATAAAATGCGCGGCTCTCCGGCCGCGCATTTTTTATGCCATCTTCTCTCAGCGGATATAAGGATTCATTACGAAATATATGAACAAGGACAAGTGACAGCGAGACATCAACCGTAGGGACGCGATAAATCGCGTCCGCCGCGTCCGGCCATATGTTCTGAACTGCCACCACATTGCTTCCTTAAAATCGCATTGCTCAGCACTGGATTCAAAGCCTTGGAAAGGCGTTGTTCCGACCGGAATGTATGTGCTGTCCGAGGTGGGAGCGGCGGCCCTCCGGGACGGTGAATCACAATACCCTGGGAATGTGATTTCCCGGAATCAACTTTATGTGGGTCAATGTAAATAATCGGTT
>DAAV01000063.1:11659-11792 GCA_001701295.1 Bacteroidales bacterium H10 | reverse complement strand
GTCAGAGCGGGACTGTAGACAGCGCCGCCGGCACAGGGACCCATGATGGCCGAGATCTGGGGAATTACACCCGACGCCATGATATTGCGCTGGAAAATCTCGGAATATCCTGCAAGTGCATTGATGCCTTCCT
>DAAV01000063.1:11340-11525 GCA_001701295.1 Bacteroidales bacterium H10 | reverse complement strand
GTTACCACGCCGTCGCCGAGAATGTGCTTCTTGTCTTGTCCGAAGTTGGTGCAACGGTGAGTGACAAACATGTCAAGCTCTTCGAAACTTCCTTCGTCCAGAAGCATTGCTATGCGCTCGCGTGCGGTGTACTTGCCGCGTGCATGCTGTTTCTCTATCGCCTTTTCGCCACCGCCGAGACGGGC
>DAAV01000063.1:11095-11324 GCA_001701295.1 Bacteroidales bacterium H10 | reverse complement strand
TTTGCTCATTTCTATTATGTTAGATTATCTTATTTTTTAGGATCCTCGCAAAGTTCTGTCAGGACAGCTTCGGTCGACTTGGGATGCAGGAATGCGATCTGAAGTCCGTCCGCACCTCCGCGCGGAGCTTTGTCAATGACTTTTACACCTTTCTCCTGCACTTCTTCAAGTGCGTTTGCCACACCGTCTTCTATGGCGAAAGCCATGTGATGCATTCCTCCGCGGCCAC
>DAAV01000063.1:0-11081 GCA_001701295.1 Bacteroidales bacterium H10 | reverse complement strand
TCTCAAGCAACTCGATCTTGGTGTCGCCGACTTTAAAGAAGGCAGTAGTGACTTTCTGGTCTTCCACTACTTCCTGTTTGTAGCATTTCAGACCGAGTACATTCTCATAATACTTGATAGCCTCTTCAAGGTTGGGAACGGCTATGCCGATGTGTTCAATGTGCGAAATTTTCATTGAAGTGTTAGTTTTAGGTTATTGCGTTTTAGTTAAAAAAATTCACATTTAATTATTAATGTGGATTGTCTTGCAAATTTAACGAAAAATTTCGGACTTTTCTTTAATTTTGACTTCAATTTTTATGACGGCTCTTTTTTGCCGGTTTATATGATGGAAGCGTGAGATTTGCGGTTTTCATATATGATATGGATTTTTTTAAGTATTTATTGACGTTTTATTGTCAGTAAATGCCCCTTGATTAGGAAATGTCATGAAAAATTTCTAATTTTGCCGTAATTATGTATAATAGCATCCGGTCCGCGCCTCTCCATGGATCGCTTGTACGGCAATATAACTGTTAAAAACAACTTGATAATGAAAGTGACTCCGCTCCTGATCGCCTCCATGACCGGAGGCAATGTGGAGGGTGACGAAAATATCGAGATCACGGGGTTCGCCAAGATCGAAGAGGCAAAATCCGGTGAGATCTCCTTTATAGCCAACCCCAAATACGCGCATTTCCTCACATCTACCAAAGCTTCTGTTCTTCTCGTCGGACGGGATCTTGTCGTTCCCGAGGGACAGCCGTGTCCTACACTTGTGCGAGTGGATGACCCCTATGTGGCGGTGGCGGATCTGTTGGCTGCTTTCCAGTCCCGGAAACCTCGTCCTGTGGGCGTCGAGCAGCCGTCGTTCGTAGCTGAGGGTGTTGAGATTCCCGAAGACGCCTATATCGGTGCGTTTGTCTATATCGGACGGGATGTGCGTATTGGAAAGAATGTAAAGATATATCCTCAGACATATATCGGTGACGGCGTACGGATCGGAGATGATACGGTGATTCGGTCGGGTGTGAAAATTTATGAGGATTGTGTCGTAGGCTCCCGGTGTGTGCTTCACAGTGGAGTCGTGATAGGCGCCGACGGTTTCGGATTCGCGCCACTGCCGGACGGATCTTATGAGAAAATCGCGCAGATCGGGAATGTCATTATCGAGGATGATGTCGAGATCGGCGCGAATACAGCGATCGACCGCGCTACTTTTGGATCTACACGGATCGGACGCGGCACTAAACTTGACAACCTCATACAGATCGCCCATAATGTCGTGCTTGGCGAGCACAATGTGTTTGCCGCACAGACGGGCATAGCCGGTTCGACAAAGGTGGGATCATACAATCGAGTAGGCGGCCAGTGCGGTTTCGCAGGTCATATCAGAGTCGGCAAGCGCAATGAATTCGGGGCGCAGTCCGGAATTCCCAATAATGTCGGCGATGGGCGCCGTCTTATAGGATATCCTGTCGTCGATGCTGTGAAATTCGCGCGTACCCAGGTCTATCTGAACCGTCTTCCGGATCTGTTCAAGAAAAAATAATACGTACATAGAAATATGAATCAACTAACCTTAAAAGACTCTTTCACTGTCAGTGGCAAAGGATTGCATTCAGGTCTTGATATCACGGCTGTTTTTAATCCCGCGCCTGAAAACACGGGCTATAAGTTCCGTCGAATAGATCTTGAAGGAGAGCCTGTGATCGACGCGATCGCAGAGAATGTGGTGGATACCCGCCGAGGCACTGTCGTAGGTAACCGCAAAGGCGATGTAGTTAGCACTATAGAACATGCGATGGCTGCCCTTTACTCGGCCGGCATTGACAATTGCATCATAGATGTCAACGGTCCTGAGTTGCCGATACTCGACGGGAGCGCCATAGAATATGTGGAGAAAATAGAGGCTGTCGGTCTTGTGGAGCAGAATGCCGATAAGGATTTCTATATAATCAAGGAGAAAACACAGTTCAAGGATGAAGAGACCGGTTCTATTCTTACCATCTATCCCGATGACGGATTCAGTGTGGAATGCATGGTCGAATATAATTCTTCCGTCCTTCCCAATCAGTTCGCGGTGCTTGATGATCTCGCGGAATTCCATCAGGAGGTGGCGAATGCGCGGACCTTTGTATTTGTGCGTGAGATAGAACAGCTTGTCGAAGCTAATCTTATCAAGGGTGGCGATCTTGACAATGCGATCGTCATCTACGACGAGAAAGTCCCGCAGGAGCGCATAGACCATATTTGTGATGTCATGAAAGTGCCTCACATGCAGATTAATCAGCTCGGTTATATAAATCCGAAACCTCTTGTATGGGACAACGAGCCTGCGCGCCATAAGATCATGGATGTAATCGGAGATCTTGCCCTCATAGGCCGTCCGATAAAAGGACGTGTAGTCGCCGTGCGTCCCGGCCATACTGTCAATAACAAGTTTACGCGTATGGTCCGTCGCGAGGTGAAGCACACTGAAATTCAGGCTCCGGTCTACAATCCCAATATTGATCCGATCATAGATATCAACGGTATACGCAAGCTTATTCCGCATCGTTATCCATTCCTGCTGATCGATAAAGTGATCGAAATTGACAAGAAACATATTGTCGCTGTCAAGAATGTCACCGTCAATGAGCCTTTCTTCCAGGGCCATTTTCCGGAGGAACCGGTTATGCCCGGTGTGCTTCAGGTGGAGGCCATGGCACAGGCTGCCGGTGTTCTTGTGCTCAATTTCCTCGAAGAACCCGAAAAATATTCGACCTATTTCCTTAAGATCGACAATGTCAAGTTCCGTCTNNTTGAAGGTCGTGCCGGGCAATACATTGCTCATGAATGTGTCTCTTATGACCGAGATCCGCCGCGGATGCGCCATTGTCAAGGGCTATGCGTTTGTAGGCGAGAAGATCGTGTGTGAGGCCGAGTTTATGGCGCAAATCATTAAAAACAAGTAATCTCTTCGATATGAGCAATTTTTATAATATAAGTCCGGATGCCAAGATTGGCAACAATGTCCAGATCGGTGATTTCTCGACTATTTATGAGAACGTGGAAATTGGAGACAACTGTGTCATATACGGCAATGTAACCATTTTCCCCGGTGCCCGTATCGGCAGCGGTGTGACAATCTTTCCGGGAGCTGTAATCTCGGCTATTCCTCAGGATCTCAAATTTCATGGTGAAGAGACATTCGCATATATCGGTGACGGCACCACGCTGCGCGAGTGTGTTACAGTAAACCGTGGTACAGCTTCAAAAGGCAAGACAGTAGTCGGCAAGAACTGTCTGATAATGGCCTATAACCATATAGCCCATGACTGTCGTATCGGTGACCGTGTGATTATGTCCAACGCATGTCAGCTTGCCGGAGAGGTTCAGGTAGATGATGCAGCCGTGATAGGGGGAGGAAGTCTGATACATCAGTTCTGTCATCTCGGCCGTAATATAATGCTTCAGGGCGGCGCATTGGTCAACAAAGATATCCCGCCCTTTGTAAAGGCTGCCCGGGAGCCCATATCATATGTCGGCCTCAATTCCGTGGGACTACACAGAAATCATTTCACCGATGAAGAGATAAAGCAGATAAGCGATATATACAGAATAATATATCTCAGCGATCTGAATGTCACAAATGCTGTAAAGGTGATACTCGACACTCTTCCTGAATCTGAATTTCGTACGGAAATTATAGATTTCGTGACTAATTCCGGACGGGGTATAATCCGTTCGGCGATCTGATTTGCATATAAAGAACAAGGATAAAAAATGACAGGANNTCCTGTCATTTTTTATCCTTGTGCAGGTATATTACCAATATGTCTCATTTTCTTTCGGGCTGTGGCTGTCATACCAGACTTGTGCCATAAAAGGATTTCTTCTGGATTCCTCGTCATAGTTCCATGGAGCCGGAAGACATTCCGGACACCAGTGCCCTCCCTTGAGTATTATTCTTGGAGTCGCCTCGAACTTATGTCCGAACGCGCATTCCCATTCGAGGGGAGTGTCGAGATCTCCCTTTGTCATCTTTTCCGACAAGCATTTCCCGCCTCTGAATCCGGCAGCTTTCCTCATATCCTCCAGATCGAGTTCCGCCTCCGGTTTTGTTTCGTCATAGCCGTGGTCGAGGTAGACAGCTTTCTCTGACGGAGGAGTTGTGTCGAATTGATTCCAGTCCGGAATATTGTTTTGGCTCTCTCTGCTTCCGAAATATGCCTCTATCTTTTTTTCATTGTTTTTGTGTCGCAGCCAGTCGAGAGTGCCGAGATCTTTCGTGAGAGCCACCTGTTTCATTCCCCATTTTATTAGAGGCGCGGGAACAAGTGGAGTGAGTCGAATCCACCACGGCAATTGTTGCGCAAGTCTGCGGAAATAGTCATCAGCACTTATATGCTCACGGAAGGGTACGAGTCTCTCAAGTTTGTCTGAATCCGTATACCATTGGCCATGAAAATTACGGGTGGCGAACCAGCCCGTCTCAAAAACTTTCTCAGGAGGCGGACACCCGAGCGAGTTAAGCAGCATGGATTCAAACTGATAATTGGTCAGACGGAATTCTTTGCCGCTGCCGATATTGAAAAAGTTTCTCCATATTTCTTCAGGCACATCGCGCTCGCTTATGTTTGCCATAAGGCGTGCGGAATCTTCGACGGTGGCCCACTCAAGCACTCCACGCAGGGGTACATGAAATGATATGGGGTCGGATCCGTTGAATATAAGACCTTTATGAAGAATGCCCGATTGTCTGAGGCTTACCCAGTGTTTTAGACCGGATTCCGCCACAATGCTTTCGGCTATGATCTTTGATATGCCGTAATAATCATAGACTCCTGCCATGATCGGATCGCCCGTCCGACCCCAGTGATGTGGTTCATGCCTGTGTGATGTCTGTGCCACACTCCCTATATAGACTAGTCTCACCTCATCTTTGTCAGGGCGCCCTTTTATTGCATCTACTATGTGTCGGGCAGCTTTGATATTCACGTTAAGAGTCTTTTCCGGATAATGGTCGGCTACGGGCGAGACAAGGCCGCCGATATGCAGCACTACATCCGCGTTTCCCATAGCTTTGGCCACGTCTTCGTAATTCTGCAGGTCTCCCCATGTGACGCTGATCTCGGGCCGTTTCAGATATGGAGCGAGTTTTCGCCTGTTTTTTCTACTCGGTCTGGCAAGAAGCCGGATCTCGAATCTGTCGAGTCTGCGGGAGAATTCTTTGAGAGTCTCAAATCCCATTACTCCTGTGCCACCTGTCATGAATACTGTGCGTTTCTTATTATCTTCCATCATCCTTTATATTATCTGTGTTTTTGCGGTGCGACACTCTGTCCATGTGTTCCCTGTATTTGCGGATCCTCTTTTCTCTTGCGCTCTCTTTCTTGCGTTCCGCAGTCTGTGAGTCATTCAGATGGATATTGCCGGCATCAAAGACTAAAAGTCCCAATATGCCTTTCGAGACGTCAATGCCTACAGTATCTCCCTTTGATAACCTGTCATATATTTTTTTCTTGACATCAATGTCTCTTGTATTTCCGGTGGGCAGTCTCAGTTCCATACAATACGCATAGTAAGGTGCTCCGCGTGTGTATACTTTTCTGCTTACCCTTCTGGTCTTGTATCTTGTTTCTCTGTATACACGTTCGACTATTGCCTTTTCATGGATAATGTTTCTACCTGATGTGGCATAATTTACAGACAGACCCACGCAGATAAGGAAAGGGATTGTGAAAAGCAGGTGGCAGATAAGGTTGAGAGGGATGTTATCGCTTTTCGTCACCCATTTCCACAGACCTCGCATCGGCAGGGCGAGTCCCGTCCCGATGACAATGGCTATGATCACAGGTATCCACCAGGGACTGATCAGTACCTTAAGCATAAATATCATGCCCCCGATGCTGAATACCGTTACCGCGCAAATGAAACCTATGCCTATTATTCTGCCGGCTTCCATGCTTTTGCTCATATCATGTAATTTATATGATTGTTATTGTTTTTTAAAGCTTCTTGGTGAAATCAAGTGCAAAATTATAAAAAAAGAGGGGCATTATAGATTTGATTCCCATTTTTTCGTTAACTTTGTTCCAATTTATCCAAAAAAATAATCGACTTTATTTACAGGAATGGCAAAACAGGAATATATTGACAGAAACCGGCGCTGGCTTCAGGACAAAGCTGCCGAACCGGGAGTGCATGCTCTTGATAAAGGTATTCTTTATAAGGTCATAAAGAAAGGGAAAGGGGAAATCCATCCTAATCGTGGCAGTGTGATTACCGCACATTATGTCGGCAAGACCATCAACGGCAAGACATTTGACAGCAGCAGGGGAGGTGTGGCTCCGGCTTTCCGTCTGCGCGATCTTATTCCCGGTTGGATCATTGCGTTGCAGCATATGTCCGCAGGCGATAAATGGGAAATTTATATTCCGGCCGAGCAAGGTTATGGAAAATTTAACCAGCCCGGAATACCCGGAGGGTCCACGCTCATTTTTGAAATAGAACTTTTGTCCGTATCCTGATCTATCTCAATTATGAAATTCACTTATTGTCCTGATTGTGGCTCGTTGCTGACGCATCGCGNNTCGGAGATGAAGTCGGTGTGCCATGGTGTGACCGTTGTGATAAGCCATGGTTCCCGGTTTTTCCTGTGGCGGTTATAGCTCTGGTATACAATGATGCCGGAGAGGTGTTGCTTTTGAGGCATCGCTATATTTCATCGGAATTCTGCAATCTGGTTTCCGGATATATACTCCCTGGAGAAGATGCGGAATCCTGTGCTGTCAGAGAGATCTATGAAGAAACTGGCCTGAAAGCTGACCGCCTTGAACTTGTCCGCACTCACTGGTTCGAGCACAAGGAGATGATGATGGTAGGCTTTTTCGCACACGTGGCCGACGGGCGGCTTCGTCTGTCATCCGAAGTGGATTCCGCCTTCTGGTGTGATCCTCGGGAAATACTTAGCTACCTGAGCATTCGGCCCGGCTCGACGTCAAGAAAGCTGGCTGAAGATTTCTTATCAATAAATTTATAAAAAGTTGATAAAAAATATCCAAATATTTGGAAAGCTCCTTTAAATTGTTTTAATTTGCAAATGTAATGTGATTGCGGTTTTATTGTTAAAACTGCATTTTACTATTTGTATATTCACTTAAATTAAATAATATGAAGAAATCGTTACTTATTTTGTCAGCAGCCATGCTGGCTTCAGGTGCGGCTACAGCTGCATCTTCTCCGAAGACCGTGACATTCAGCGCTTCTTCTCTTAAGGCTCCTTCTGTTGCGACTTCACACAATGTCCGTGCCAACGCGGCTGGAGAAACCCCATATCTCGTTTATTCCAAGGCGGGAGAACCGGTTTCTGCCTATACTCTTAATAATCTGCCGAGTCGCTGTACTGTATATCTCGCTACCGAAATGTCGGTTGCTGACCAGCAACCTTATATCGGCGCTGACATTACAGCTGTAAACGTTATGGCCGGATCTTCTGCAAATAATGGAAATTTCCCGATCTCCCGTGTCCTTGCGTTCGTAACGGATGATCTTGGCAAAGTTCCGACAGACAGAACGGTGGGTACTATCGATACCACTCCGTTTTCTGTGACATCGATCCAACTTGACAATCCTGTAACAATAACCGGAGAGAAACCCCTGTATTTCGGTTATTTCATGTCGGTGAGCACTCAGTGCTATTTTATGCCTACAGATTGTGTTCCTACAGATCCGACTGTAAGAAATCTCATGGTAGGTGTCGCAAATAAAGTTTCTGATGTGCCTTCTTATACGAACTATTCCGATCAGGAACCGGGTTCTCTTTGCATTTCAATCAATATTTCCGGCGATAATCTTCCGGAAAATGTCGGCACGATGACCGGCATTGATTTGCCGTTCTATATGTCTGATGCAATTTCATATGACATCAATATCAAGAATCTGGGTGTTAATAATCTGACTTCAGCTTCTGTGAAGACTGAGATTTCAAATGGCAAGGTTTATGAATCTAAAGTTGATTTCGATCAGCCGATCGTTCCCGGTTCCACTCAGACTGTGACAATAAGCGGAATTCCCAATGAAGAGGAAGGTATTTTTGAATTGACTTCCACATTGGTTCAAGTCAATGGTGTGGATATTGCGAATCCCGTTTCTCTGACGTCTGCATACGGTTCATATGCGAATGGATACGACCGTCGTCCGGTGATTGAAGAAGGCACCGGTACCTGGTGCGGATTCTGTCCGAGAGGCATAGTGATGATGGAATATCTAAAGAAAAATTATCCTGACTGGATACGCATCGCGGTTCATGTCAGCGACCGTATGTCTGTCAATAGTTATTCGGGATGGGTCAATCAGTTCTCGGGAGGCAACGCACCGGTGGCGGTTACCAACCGTGTTATCGAAACTCCGGTGGCCGGCGCTTATGATGAGTATTATAAACCTATATATGACGCAGTGACCGAATACCCTGCCTATGCTAAAGTTACATTGGCTAAGGCTATCTGCTCTGAAGACGGCAAGAAGGTAAGCATTTCATCCACTACAGAGGTGGCTTGTGACGTAAATGTGCCGCATATGCTCTCGTTTGTTATCGTCGAGGATCATGTCGGACCTTACGGGCAGAGCAATTATTATGCCGGTGGAGGTTATGGTCCTTTGGAAGGATGGGAGAAAAAAGGCGATAAAGTCGAAACTTATTTTGATGACGTAGCGCGTGCCATAAACAGCTATCCCGGCATCGAGGGTTCTCTCCCTGAAGTCTTGGAAGCGGGCAAGACATATGACTACAGTCTGGATATGTCGCTGAGCAATGTGAAGAACACTTGGTTCCGTGTGATCGCTCTTATCACAAATGCAGCTACTGGCGAGATTATGAACGCCGATGAAATGGTTGTCTATAAAGACAATGGCGCAGGAGTCGAAGGTGTAGTTTCTGACAGCAATATCGAAATCAAGGCCGGAAATGGCGAGATCTTAGTGACTGGAGCGCAGAATGTCGCAGTCTATACTCTTGACGGCCGTCGCGTGAACAATGCCAATCTTCCCGCAGGCGTTTACTTCGTGAATGCCGATGGCAAGAGCGCAAAGGTACTTGTCAAGTAATCCTGAAGCCTGAAAATAATAAAAACATTTAATATCCGGAAGGGCATGTCTTCAAGGCATGCCCTTCTTCCTTTGCAATAAAACCTTCATGTTTGAAGTTATATAAAAGTCAAATTACGTTTTTGCTATTTTATATAGCTTTCTATACTTGATATGAAATAATGACTACTGGATTACACTATAATCTGGATCTTCCGGAGGATTTGTCTTCTATTCTGGAACAGGATTTCTGGATGCTTGAGAATATAAGTCCGATCATGTTCAGCTCCCTAAGCGAACCGGTTAAGTTTGCCGCTACCACATGGATCATTGTTTTTAAAGGTTCGTGTCGTGCCGACATCAATCTTGTCACGCATGAGATTTCCGCGCCGACTCTCGTGTCTATCAAGTCCACACAAATTATGCAGCCGACATATTTCAGCCCGGATTTTAACGCGACAGTTATGGTTATGTCAAAAAGATTCAGTGAGAATCTCTTTATGTTTCTTAACAGTTCTCCTTTGGCTTCCGTATCGTCAAGACATCCGGTGGTGAATATACCCGAAGATATTCTTCCTCATTTTTCCGAGTTCATCAGGTCGACGAAGTCCATTGTAGCGGCTTCTGACAATCCTTATGGTCTTCAGGCGTTACTCTTCAACATTCTGTTATTTATCCATAGATACGGTTACAAGTGCTATGAACCGTTCAAGGATGAGATCGTTTCCCGACAGGGGCGTATGTCTGACCAGTTTCTGGCTCTTGTCCAGCAGAATTTCCGGAAAGAGAGATTTCTCGAGTTTTATGCCTCAAAGCTCGAGGTGACGCCGAAGCATCTTTCGCGGACCATAAAAAAACAGACCGGTTATACGGCCGTCGAATGGATCGAACGGTATGTGATCCTTGAAGCCAAGGTCCTTCTTAAATCCTCTAATCTGAACATACAGCAGATTGCAGATGAACTTAATTTCCCGTCCCAGTCTTTTTTCGGCAAATATTTCAAGAAACTGACAGGGGTGTCTCCTAAAGAATTTCGTAATTCATGATCATCTGTAAAAAATCGTCCCGCCGGACGATTTTTTATTTTTCCATTACATGTTTTTTCATAAAATTTCTTAATTTTGCAATAGTAATACCGGTTTGCAAATAAGACCGGAGGGAAGATCTACACCATGAAATCAGGAAACACATCCAAGAACAAATATCTTGTATTGATAGCGCACATCGGCGCTCTGCTTACGGCATCGGCGTGGGGCTCATCTTTTCTAAGTACAAAGATCCTTATGGAAAGCGGAGGCTTTACACCGGTAGAGGTTTATGTCTATCGTTTTTTTACTGCATATGTCGTATTGTTGCTGTTTACTTTCCGTAACATACGTTCAAAGTCATGGCGTGACGAGCTCACATTTCTGTTATGTGGCGTTTGTGCAGGCTCACTCTACTTTATCACCGAAAATTACGCCCTGAGACTGACAACCGCAGGCAATGTATCGCTGCTTGCTTCGATTTCGCCCATCTTTACTACGATTCTCATTGCCGTGATGTATCGTCAGCGCATTCAGCCCGGTGTGCTTATCGGATCCGTTGTCTCGTTTATAGGGGCGGGATGCATTATCTTCAGCCACGGCGAAAGTCTTGAATTCAGGCCGGCCGGAGACTTGCTCGCGCTTACGGCGGCTTTCTCATGGGCCATATACACAATGGCTATCAAAAGGATACTTCCCCTTTACAATGGTTTCTTCGTGACACGTAAACTGTTTTTCTATGGGGTGATCACTGCTTNNCTTGATAAAGGCGCGTCTCACATTCAGTTGCTTTGGGATTTCGCACAACCGCAATATATCATGAATTTTCTTTTCCTCGTACTGATGTGTTCGCTTGCCGCATACCTTATATGGAACGAGGTGATGAGGATTCTTGGTCCTGTTTCAGCCAACAATTATCTGTATCTGCAGCCACTTGTCACAATGATTGCGGCATATTTCTTCCTCGGGGAAAATATTTATCTGCTCGGATATGTAGGATGCGTGCTG
>DAAV01000057.1:10678-23640 GCA_001701295.1 Bacteroidales bacterium H10 | reverse complement strand
ATGTTCGGTTATCCCGGCATAGACCTTCAGGACAAATGCTGGATTCTTCTCGGCAAGTACAATCTGAAGATGCTGATCCTGACATGCGGCATAAACGGCAGCTATGTGTTCACACCGGGAAATGTGTCATTCCAGCCCACTCCGAAAGTGGAAGTGGCGGATACGGTAGGCGCCGGCGACTCCTTCACCGCCGCATTCGTGGCAAGCATTCTCAAAGGGAAAAGCGTAGTTGAAGCGCATAATCTCGCCGTGAGGACATCTGCGTTCGTATGCACGCAGAACGGCGCTATGCCCACACTTCCCCGCGAGCTTACGGAAGCCTGACCGCACGCAGCGGACATTACGCAGTAAAGATCAATCCATGCAAGAAAGAAGGAGAGGCACCCTGTGAAGGGGGTCTCTCTGTTTTTTATGACAATAAATTGATTTTTAGCAAGAAAATATGTATCTTTGGCAGTCAAACAACATTATGTGATATGGAAATATGGATTGTATGGCTTATCGTGGCCGCGATATTGCTCGCCACCGAAGTCCTGACCCAGATGATGTGGGCCCTTTGTCTGACGGCAGGTGCCGTCGGCGCCATGATAACCGCTCTGTGCGGCGGTGACCTCGTATGGCAGGTGATCGTGATGAGCGCCGGCAGCGTGGGAGCGTATCTGCTTCTTCTGCCCTGGATCAACCGGCGGCCCAAGCGCATGGCGGCACGCGCGTCCCGGACGGGGATGGACGCTCTTTTAGGACGCCGGGCGACGGTAATTCATGAGATATGTCCCGGGCGCCTCGGCCGTGCCCGGATAGACGGAGACAACTGGCAGGTTCAGGCTCCGGGCGTCGACTATGTGATCCCGGCAGGGAGAGAAGTGACAGTCACATCTTACGACAGCATCATACTGACAGTGGAAGAGAATAAGAATGAAGAGAATGAGAATAAATTAAAATAAACGGATATGGCATATATTGTTCTGGGCGTAGTGATATTGCTCGCCATCGTCATCATTTCGGCAGGCGTGAAAGTCGTGCCGCAGTCGGAAACTCGCGTCATCGAGCGTCTGGGACGCTTTCACAGCGTCCTGTCGCCCGGTCTTAACTTCATAATTCCCTTTGTCGACAAACCGAAGACAATATATACGCGCCGCGTGGAGTCGAACGGTCCCGGCAGATATTATGTGCGTACATTGGCGACAACCGTGATCGACCTTCGCGAACAGGTGTATGATTTTCCCTCCCAGCAGGTCATAACGCGCGACAATGTCACCACAGAGATCAACGCTCTCCTCTACTTTCAGATNNGATCCCAAGAAGGCTGTCTATGAGATAGACAATCTCCCCAACGCTATCGAGAAACTGACCCAGACCTCCCTCCGAAACGTGATCGGCGAGCTTGAGCTTGACGAAACGCTGACCTCGCGCGACACCATCAACACCAAGCTGCAGGCGATCCTCGACGACGCCACAAACAAATGGGGCGTAAAAGTGAACCGTGTGGAGCTTCAGGACATCACTCCTCCCGAAAGCGTGCGCGTGGCGATGGAGAAACAGATGCAGGCCGAGCGCAACAGGCGTGCGGAAATCCTGAATGCCGAAGGCGAAAAGCAGTCGCTCATACTCCGCTCGGAAGGAGAGAAAGCATCGCGCATAAACGAGGCGGAGGCACACAAACAGTCGGAAATCCTGCGCGCGCAGGGAGAGGCGCAGGCCATAATCCTCAACGCTCAAGCCGAGGCCGACGCCATACGCAAAGTCGCCGAAGCCGTGACGGCCGGCAAGACCGATCCGGCAGCCTATATGCTCGCCATGAAATATATCGACACACTGCGCGAGATGACCTCGGGCAAGGACAACAAGACCGTATATGTGCCCTATGAGGCAAGTTCCGTCCTGTCGTCGCTCGGATCGATAAAGACGATCTTCGACAAATAACACGGTTTTTAGAAACCGTTTGTGCAAATGCATTCATGAGGTACCGGAGAGAGTTATCCGGTACCTCATAAATGCATTTATATGGTGGTCACACTTTATTCAACGTCTCGGAGAGAGGCTGCTCCCGGTCGGAAAAGCAATAATGACAGTAAGGCCGATACGNNCGCTATTTGTTAAACTGTCGTGGATTTTGTAAATTTGCAGATATATGGAATTAAGAAAAGAGGAACTTACAAGATATATACTGCCTCTGCGCGAGGGCGGCTCACTTCCCGTGCTCGGTGAAGCGGGAGACGGTTTCAGATATGTGATAAAGCTCAGGGGCGCCGGACACGGCAAGAAGGCCCTCATATCCGAACTTGTCGGCACACTTGTGGCGAAAGCTTTAAAATTCAGGACTCCGGAGCCGGTGCTTCTTGACCTTGACAAAGCTTTCGGAATAACCGAGCCTGACGAGGAAGTGCAGGAACTTCTGCGCAATTCGGAAGGGCTCAACCTCGGGCTGCATTTTCTGGAGGGAGCCGCGACATTTGATCCCATAGTCAACAAAGTGGACGGTCTGACTGCATCGAAGCTTGTCTGGCTCGACGCGTTCCTGACAAATGTGGACCGCACGCGGCTCAACCCGAACATGATGATATGGCATAACGAACTGTGGCTAATAGATCACGGTGCCTCTCTATATTTCCATCATTCCTGGCGCAATCCCGAGGAAGCAGCCGCTGATCCTTTCGGCTATATCAGCCGGCATGTGCTTCTGCCCTATGCGGACAGGCTGAAAGAGGTGGATTCCCTTATGCGCCAGGCCATCACTCCGCGTACACTCTCAAAAATAACGGACATGATACCCGATGAATGGCTTGAGGAGGAAGGAAGCGGCATTTCCGTGGCAGAAAAAAGAGAGGGATACCGCACTTTTCTGACAAAACGGCTGGCGGAAAGCCATATATTTACCGAAGAAGCATTGCGTCAACGAGATAAATTGTCACTGTCATGAATGATACGCCGGAAAAGATCATATATGAATATTGTCTGCTGAGATATGTGCCGGATCTCGAGCGCGGCGAGTTTGTCAACGTAGGTCTTATGATGATGTCTAAACGTCACCGGTGGATGCGTGTCGGACTGCATGTGGATAAAGAGCGTATAGAGCGGCTTTCGCCTAAAGCCGACATAACGAGACTGAGGACACAGCTTGGCGCATTCAGCCCGGACGGGGTGCCGTTTCCTGATCTTGCGCCGGAGGAACGCTACAGATGGATGGCTGCCGTAAAAAGCGCCATAATCCAGACATCTCCCTCTCATCCCGGAATACTGATCGCAGTACCCGCGTGCGGAAGAGAAGATGCCCGCAGGATGCTCGATTCCAAATTTGACGAACTGCTTGACAGGCTCGTGAAATGACCGTTATGCCTCCACCGGCCCGGACGATAATGATTTCTTACGCACGGACACATTACCGATCCGGGCACCATCCATAGATGAGATCTCGAATAAAAGGCAATTCCATCCCAATTTCTCCCCTACGAAGGGGACATGCCGCAGTTCTTCGAGAATAAGTCCGCCCAATGTGGAATATGACGCGGGGCTATATAGCTCCTCAAGTCCGAAAAATTTGAGAAAATCATATATCTGCGTCTGGGCGTCGACTGTCCAGCTGTCGTCGCCCGCATTACGCACAATGTCGGTCACGATCTCTTCCTGCGGCATGGTGCCGACAAGACCGTCAAGGATATCACTCGGAGTGATAACTCCGGTCATATCGCCGAATTCATCGCAGACCAGAGCGAAGTGCACGTTTTTAGTCTTCATGACATCAAGAGCGTCGTAAACATTCATGACCTCGGGAAAGTATTCCGGTTCGCCCATCACATCGCGAAGGGAGAATGCGGGATTGTCCAGAGCGAGAATAAGCTGCTTGAGCGACACGACACCACAGACCGCGCTTCTCGATCTGTCGCAATAGACAGGATAGGAACTGTGCAATTCAGCGGCAAGGCGTCCGCGGACCTCGTCGGCAGTCATGTCAACATGCATGAACGCGACATCGACTTTAGGAGTCATGATGGATGAAACCCGCAGATCGCCGAGCACCAGCGCACGTTCCATTATATCCTGTTCGACTTTCTTCACCTCTCCCGAATCGGCGCCATCCTGTATCAGCGACTTTATCTCCTCCTCGGTGACATTGTTGCTGTTTTTCCCGATACCGAGCATCTTCACTATAAGGGATGTGGAGGCCGACAGCAACCACACCACTGGCATGGCCACCACCGAGAGGAGACGCATGGGCGGAGCTATGATCTTCGCGACAGAGTTCGCGACAGCGAGACCTATGCGTTTGGGTACAAGCTCGCCCACGACAATCGACAGATAGGTGACCACCGCCACTATCACGATCTGTCCGATGGTACGCGCGGTATGTGGAGAGAGACCTGTCTTCTGAAGCAACAGCCCCACATCCTCGGCCAAAGCCGCTCCCGAATAAAGACCGGTAAGAATGCCAATCAGAGTGATGCCGATCTGGATGGTCGATAGAAACCGGTCGGGATCATCGGCGAGCTTAAGTGCCGTGGCGGCTCCCCGGCTTCCTTGTCGCGCATCTGAGACAAGACGCGATTTGCGTGCAGATATCAAAGCTATCTCCGACATGGAGAAGAGTCCGTTTAGCAAGATAAGTGCTATGATTACGAATATGTCATTCATAAAAGTTGTCTAAAGTATAATAGGGTGTTCCCTTATATTTTAGACAACTGAAAACGATGTATTGTTTAACCCCCGGCTCCGGACAACCTGCGATTTTATCGAATCATTGTGCATATATAGATGATATTAATTATATTTGCAGATGAAATGCGGGGATAAAGCATTAGTGACCGAGGTTCCGGCACTAAGGTATGACTCATCCCCGAACAGTCCCATATACCTTATGTAACCTGACAATGAATCGACTTCACCATAATCCAGTCAAATCAATCTCTAATTGGGTATTGAGGTGCTTGTCATTTTCCTTACTAATTCTGTACTCCGTTACACTGACTGTCGCGTCAGCGGGCTCCAACATGGAGAGCGCACAGCCCTCCGACAACAATACCAGATTGGACATCGCACATCTTATCGCACTCGGAGACTCGTATAAAAGCCGTGCGATGACCGACAGTGCCCTTGAATGTTACACCAAGATAACGGAACGTGTCAACTTGTCCTCTCCTCTGGGCGATAGAGAAAAGGCGGTCAATGCTTTTCTAAGTCGCGGCAACCTGCTTTTTACAGCCGGACGATTCACCGAAGCTTTAGAGACATATATAATAGGTCTGAAAATCACAGAATCCTGTCCAGAGGGTGCAAAAGCCATGAATTTTTATAACAATATCGGCAACATCTACTGCTATTTCGGAGATTACGAGAAAGGCACAGCATATTATGAGACCGCGTATTCGCTCCGCAGCCCGCATTCCGACCGCAAGGTAATGTCCAATCTTCTCACGAACATGACCGGGACTTACTGCCTCATGGGCAAGCTCGACAAGGCACGCAGGACTTTCGCACTGGCGGCAAAAACCGTAGAGGCATCTGACAGTGACAACCGCTATATGATGCTCTATAACAAGGGACTCATACTTGATCTCGAAGGAAATGTGCCCGAGGCAGCGAGACATTTCATAAAGGCATGCGGAGAAGCCGACACTCCTTACTACCGTTGCCATGTCTACGAAAAGCTGTATCTGCTATATAAGAAGTCCGGAGAACGGGACTCCACTTTTCTATATCTGACAAAACTCCACAACGAGGCCGAGAAACACGGATTCAACGATTTTATAGCCACATCACTGAAAGGGCTGGCCGACTGGTATGATCCTATCGACAAAAGACTCTCCCGCAATTACAAGGATTCCCTTCTGGATCTGCGCGACTCGTTGATGGGACGTGACGAAACAGTGAGAGAATTCTACCGAATACGAAACATACAGAATCTGTACGAACTCGGCAAGATCGAAAAACGCATAGACGACCTCGAGGCCGAACGCCAGATCAAGGAACAGGAAGCGCGGTCACAACGCATCATAATTCTGATAGTGTCGGTTTCATTGATTGCGATATTCGCGCTGCTGGTCTTGGTGTATCTACAGAAACGGAAACTCTACCGGTCGTACAATGAACTGTTTGAATTCAACCGCAACCTTACGGCCAATCGCACCGACCAGGCAGAGGCCACTTCGCAAGAACCTCAGACATTTGGTTATGACAGGAACGCACTCGCCGAGAAGATTAAGAACTTTATGGAAAATTCATCAGACTTCATGAGTCCGGATTTCTCTCTGTCCCGTCTCGCGGAGTTGGTGGATTCCAACCAAAAATATGTGTCGCAAGTAATCAACGACATCTTCGGTCATAACTTCACGGATTTCGTAAACGAGCGCCGTGTGCGCGAGGCACAGGCACTCCTCATTTCGCCCGAGAAATGCGCCAATCTGACACTCGAGGCCATCGGACAGAAGGTGGGATTCGGCTCGCAGTCAACATTTATCCGGGCATTCCGGAAGTTTACGGGCCTCACTCCTTCCATTTTCCGGAAAATTGCCTTGCAAAAGGCGCAATCTCTTGGCAATTCATAAAATGAAAACTGTTGCGTTTGGTTTTCAAGCGATTATACTATAAATTTGCCGCCGTAAACTTCACCTCAAAATTCACAATTATGAAGATGACACTACTTCTCGCTTTGACCTTGAGTGTAACGGCAACCGTTTACGCCGAGCCGACAACAACAGTAATAAAACCCCGGCTTCATGCAGTGGAACTTCCGAGACAAGAACGCCGCGGAGCCGAGACCGCACGCCGCATAAGGGCTTTGGCCACACAAAAGGCACCGGGACGATTCGACTTCGACGACAAAATGCCTGTGTCCTTATCACGCGTCAACGGCGGAACAAAGACACACCGACTTGACGAGATACTTATCACCCAAGGCGAAGAAGAGTATGCGCGCCAGAGATTCGAATATTTCAACAACGGACTCTCTCATCTGCGCATAAACGAGTTCCGCGAAAGCAACAGTTGGAACCCGATTGAAGAATACGGATACGAATGGGACGAAGACGGCTATTGCCTGAAACAATGGGGGCGTTCGTTAGACGGAATGTCGGGTATGATGAACGAATTCCGCTACAACGACCGTAAGCTGGGAATCGAGAAAATCATCTCATACTATTCCGACAACGTATGGACTCCGTCGGAGAAAGGTGAATACACCTATGATGACAACAATAACATCATCGATGAAACTGTTTCGATGTATGATCCGGATACAAGACAATGGATGCCTGTCATGCGCAACAAGGCGACCTGGTCGCCCGAAGGACTCCAGACAAGCTTCGAGACATACAACTGGAACGGCACCGGGTGGGAACCTGGAGATGACAAGGCCGTCTACAAATATGATGCCGACGGACATGTCACCCTTTACGGCTTCAGCCTGTGGAACGGTGAGGACTGGACTTACTATTACAGAGTCAGACAGGAATTCGAGAATGGAAATATCATACTCCAGACTGATGAATACTTTAATCCGGATGAAAACGACTGGACAGGATGCTATGCCTGGAAAGGCTGGCCATTATACAGCAGACGCACGAATTTCACATATGACGAAGAGGGATGCCAGAGCGGTGAAACCACTTACATGGTCCATGACATCTCCAAAGGTTGGGAAATAAGCGCTTACTGTACCTTCGAATATACTCCGCTTGATAACGGAGGTGTGAGAATGCAGCGTGACATGTATCTCACAGAAGCGGGAGATGACATATATGATATTCTTGTCAAGGAATATGACCGCGCAGGCAATGCTACGTTCATACATGAGAAACAGAATGCTTTGGGCAACGGCACGCTCATCGACATTTTTGAAGAATCATATCAATTCCTTGACGAAAAATATCTCCAGTATGGAGAAACATACGTCTATAGTCAGGATGAAGAAAATGTCAAGACAGCCGAAACACATGAGGAATATGATTACGATGACGCCCGAAATGTAATCGAATCGCGTCATGAACTTGGCAATTACCTGAATTTCGGCGAGGGAGATCCACTTGAATTCCGGAAATTCAGCATGTTCACATATGCTTATGATAATGTAGATGTACGCACCGAAAAACTTGCTTATCTCTGGAACGGCGGAGCTTACGATCCCAATTGGGGAGATGGTGTCGAATACGACTTCAATATTCCGGCAGCGAACTGCATCGTATGGCAGGATTTAAAGATGGACTATACAATTATGAAAACCATACAGTATACAGGTGATGGAGGAGAATGGTCAGCCATGACCTCTACATACAGTTACACGCCACTCGGCAACGGTATCGACAATATCGAGGATGCTGACAACAGCATCAGCTTCAGTCCCAATCCTGTCACCGACATCATGCATATCAATGTCACCGGCGAGGCCTCCACAGAGATATTCGACCTCAACGGCTCACTGCTGATAAACAGTGACAATCACGACATAAGTCTCGCCGGACTCCTTCCGGGTATGTATCTCGCAAGAATCAACGGCAAGACATTCCGGGTCATCAAACGCTGACGGACTCGTCGGAATATAAAAATAAGGAATAATTCCCAAACGGAATTATTCCTTATTCATATTTCGCTATTTCATTACGTGACCATTACCTCAGAGAGATCTCAAAGCGAGCGAGCGCAGATAATTCTCGGTAGATTCGGAAGTGCCGAGTTTTTTGCGTATATTGTATTTGATGGCCTCCACTGTCCGGGGGGAGCGATTGGTAAACGCCGCTATTTCCTTTGTGGTAAGTCCCATAAGTATAAAGGCACACATGCGACTCTCTGCATTGGTAAGATTCGGATGTAAAAAATGCAGTTTTTCGAAAAAAGACTGATGCACACGATTGAAATATGTGCGGAACATCTCCCAGGCGTTATTCTGAATCTGCAACTCATCCACAATCTTCCGGATCGCCAGAAGACGTTCTTCAGGCTCCTCATTTTTTGATAACGCATTATCGCGTATGCTACCGAACGCATCGTCAAGCCGAGCAAGATACATGGCCATAGTCGAAAGTTCCTGACTTTGAGTTTTCATGGATTCCTCTGCCTCGAGTGAAGCTTCCTTATGGCGTCCTTCTATAGCCAGGAGTTCCTTCTGCAGCCCGGAAACGTTTCGTCTGCTTTTGTAAAATTTCCGGACATAAATATAAAACAATATCAATACCACGATAAGAAAAGACGCGATCACTATCGTCCAGACCGTGATATTTCTTTTTCCCGACTTAAGATCCGAGATTGTATCGGCCACTTCCTCATATTCATATCGATTCGGGACTGTTCCGGAACCGATAAGCAACGAGGCCTGATGAAGAGAATCGGAAAGTTCTATAACCCTTCTCAAAGTGTTGGCCTCAGTGTCATAATCTCCAAGAAGATGGTAGTATCGGGCCATATTTTCGAGATGCATGCGTTCCAACGGGCTTTTCTTAATTGTCATCATTTCCTTCCGATATACATGCATCAATGAGTCGGCACGCTTCACTTCCCCTTTTTCCAACATCATCTTTACCCAGCCGACAACGGCATGGTTGGCATTATAGTGGCAAGCCGGACTTTTACCGGAAACTCTAAGTGCCTCCTTATAATAATGCTCGGCAAGTCCATATTCATTTTTCTGATATGCGATCTCGGCAAAAGTCGTATAGTTATTTAAAGTGAGATTATCGTTTTTGCTCAGTTTAATCGATTTGTCAAGTTCATCGTAAGCATTGTCAGGCTGATGTGTGGCGAGATAAAGAGAGGCACCGCTCTGATGAAACACACTCTCGACATAATCATGCTCTTCGGCAGGGAAAAGAGAAGATACAGGAAGAGTTTTCAATTTTTCGAGACCCGCTTCCTGATATTTCCATGCCAAAGGCCATTGCCGGGCGGTCCTATAAAAATCTATGATTATCCAATAGGCATACAAGTCAAAATACTGCAATGAATCCGGTTTCGGCTCATGAAGCACCCTGTAGGCCATATCCACGGCCCCGCAATAATCGCTGCCGTTATAACGGACAATACCGGTTTTTATCATGACATCATATTTAAGACGCAGCGAGTCCCGAGGGATCTTTTTCTGCATCTCTGCAAGTATCTTCAACGATTCCGTCAATCTGCCTTCATCCAGAAGCATCTTTGATTTGAGGTTATAGACCGACAACGGAACATCTTCCGGATTTTCCGCCATAAGACTGTCAGCATACAGAATACGTCTGGCAACCGGCAATTGTGTGTCTTCGAAATTCTTCCTGTAATAATCGGACTTAATATTTGACAAACGATCGGCAGCGATGACAGACGGCTCAAATATCGACAGCAAAAATATTATTACCATGATACAGCAGCGGCAATTACCAGAAACAACGGATAAATTCATTTTCAATATCAAAAGGATTCAGAAAGGAGTCTGGACTCATGAACCTGCTTACTTCTGCAAAGTAAATAAAATAATTAAAAAATCCTATGCTTTTATTGATAAAAATCAATATAAAGCCATCACGAGGTGCTGACTATCATACTTAGAACATATGTGGCAACGGTCGTATATTTATTATTAAATATCTATATATAAACCGATTAATAAATCTAAGTGTGTTTTAAACACACTTATAGACCCCTCTAACCATCAATTAAGTAAATATGATTTTTGACAAAATGCCTTAAGAAGCTAATTTTGCCGGAGAACAGATATATGTCCGGATTATCTGAAAACAGCGCGATGCTTTCCGGAAAGGTTTCGGCGGAAAGCGGGATGTAACAATTGAAACCGCAAGGATGACTATTATGAAGAAACTATTTACATGGATTCTCTCGGCAGTGTTTGTCATAGCAGGCATATCGGCGGCACAGGCGATGTCGACAGAGCTGAAAGACAGCAAAGCAATGCAATCAGCCAGAACCACTGCCGTCAAAAAGAAAGTTGATAAGTCAGAGAATATTCATAAACGCGGCCCCGGAAGCAACCGCCTTGCCATTATGAAGAAACCGTCCAAAACAACAAAAAAAGGCTCATATGCCGCCAAAGGATCTTGCAGACCCAACAAACATGCGAATGCAATAATTAAGAAGCCGGCGGGAGAATATCCTGATCTGCGAGGCACCGTAATAGCAGCCGACAACTGGGTGAATGATGCGGCAATCGGAGTATATTCCATTCCTTTTGACGAGCAGCAGGATTTCATATGTGATTTCCGTACGCAGGCAACCTGGAACGGCGTACTTAAAGACGGCATTTATTATGCCACGGAATATGTGGATTTTTTCGGATTACCATTTATAGACATTTACGGCTATGACGCGGAATCGGGAGAAGAGCTGTTCTGTTTCAATGCAGCCGGCATGGATGCCGTCCCGATGGCACTCACCGTCGATCCCACAGACGGAGAGATATATGGCTTTTTCTACAATAATGACGGATCAGGCTATACATTCGGCACTATAAGCTATACCTCACAAAATTATGAACGCACGGTGATCCGCGAGATGNNAACATATGGTGCGCCCTCGCAGTTAGCTCCAATGGAAAATACTATGCCATAGAGAGAATCGTGGATGAAGAATATGACACATTAGACTCGAAATTATACAGTCTGGACAAGAATACGGGGAATACGACAGAGATCGGAAGTACCGGACAGCTTCCCAAATATATCTCCAGCGCCGTAATAGATCCTTCAACCGACAGAATGTTCTGGAACGTATGCCCGCTTGATGCTACAGGTCTACTGTGTGAGGTCGATCTGAATACCGGAACCGCCACCCCTATATATAAATTTCCCAATAATGAAGAGATCGTAGGCATGTACATAGCAGAACCCGAAGCAGAACCCGAAGCTCCCGCAGCTTTGGAATCATGTCAGATATCTTTCGAGGATGGAAGCCTCACAGGCCACGCGACAATAATGGCTCCCTCTTCACTTTACAACGGTACCCACGTCTCGGAACCGGTAGAAATAATAGTGGAGGCACACAACGAAATCATAGCACAGAAAACCGCCGACTACGGATCACAGACAGTCATCCCTCTGACCATGGAGAACGCCGGCATGTATTCCTTCAAGGCATATGCAAGAAACTCCGCGGGCGAAGGTCCGAAGTCTGTCATACGTAATGTATGGGTGGGGACAGATACGCCGGAAGCCCCTGAAGTATCCGCAGAATATCATGACAGCAAAATGCATCTCACATGGACCGCCGTCACCGGATCTATCAACGGAGGATACATCAACCCCTCGGAAATAACTTACAACATCCGTGACAACGAAGGAAACGAAGTGGCAGACCATATTTCGGAAACCTATTATACTTTCACGCTGGAGGAACCGGAATCAATCACTAACTTACGATATGAAGTATATGCCGTCTTTGACAACAATGTCTCTTCACCCGGTGTCTCCAACAACGTTGTACTGGGGTCCATAACACCTCCTTATATTCCGGAATTCGACATCGACGGCCTCAGCGGCTGGACAGTCATCGACACCAACGAAGACGGCATCACATGGGACGTATACCGGAATTATGTGCGATGCAAATATAACAGAGCCATTCCAATGGACGACTGGCTGATCACACCTCCTATAAAGGTAGAGGCAAACAAGGCTTATGCCGTGACATTTACAGCTTTCAACCAGAGAAGCGACTGCACGGAACGTATAGAAGTGAAATACGGCAACGCACCGACAGTCGAAGGGATGGACAGGACACTTCTTTCTCCAACCGAATTGTCGGGAAATAAAACGCCTTATACTTTTACTAAATTCGCGACATCGGATGCAGATGGAAAGCTTTATATCGGATTCCACGGAATATCCGATATATATCAGCTCTATCTTAATCTGAGCGATATAAGCATAGAACCGGGCATCTCGGCACTGGCACCCGGAGAAGTATCTGATCTGAAAGCCGTTCCGGACGCAGAAGGAGACTTCAAGGCGACAATTTCGTTCAAGGCGCCGGAATTGACCATTAACGGGCGG
>DAAV01000057.1:8109-10652 GCA_001701295.1 Bacteroidales bacterium H10 | reverse complement strand
GAGTGTTCGACACTCCGACACCGGGAGACCGCATCACCTTCGAAGATGTGGCGACAGAAGGAGGAGACGCACAATACATTGTAACTCCATACAATTCCGAGGGAAGCGGTATTCCCTCCTCAACTGTGGTATTTATGGGCACCAATCTTCCCGCCACACTTCAGAATGTCAGAATCGAGTCAACTTCAAATACGGGAGAAGCCGTTCTGAGCTGGGATGAAATAACATGCGACTATCTCGGCAATCCCATTGCCCCGGGACTGGTCAAGTATAACGTATATCGTTATATGGACGAGAATCTCGAACTTATATCCGACAATATCGAGGGAACAAGCTATTCATTCCAGGCTGTGGAAAGCGGAAAACAGGAATTCGTGCAATGCGCCGTTTTCGGAGTCACCGAGAGAGGAGAGGGCGAAGGTTCTTATTCAGCCATGATTCCTTTGGGAACACCTTACGCCGGAATGCAGGAGTCAGGAGATTTAAATTACATAATCGGTTTTGAGAATCCTAATACATCGCGGTGGAAAGTGTATGACTCATCAACCCTGGAACTTGCGGGACAAGATGACGACAAATATTTCGGTTGTGTAGGATTCGCCGAGGACACATGGGGAGATCTCTCGACTGGTCTCATAAGTCTTGCCGGAATGGTCGATCCGGGCCTTACATTCTATACCTACAATCTCAGGAACGAGTATGGAGAACGGGATGTCAATGAACTTGTCGTTTCCGTACGCGAGTTTGGAGAAGAGAAATACACGGAATTATTAAGCAACACCGTCGACGCACTCTGCAAAGGCGTACCTGAAAAATGGTCGAAGATAAGTTTGGATCTGTCTGATTACGCTGACAAGGTAATCCAGATCAAGATTACCGCTATCACTAAACTTTATGAATATACACTACTTGACAACATAGGCGTAGGATCGATGCTTGAGCACAATCTTAAAGCCCTGACCATTTCCGCGCCTCCGAAAGTGGCCTGTGGAAAGACATTCAATGTTGATGTAAAAGTCGCCAATTTCGGGAGCAGTACGGCTGCATCTTATTCAGTAAATCTCTTAAAGAACGGTCAGAACGTGGCTACAAAGACTTGTAATGCCTTAGAGGAGGGAGCGAACGCCGTAATCAGTTTCGAACAGGAAATGTCGCCACTCGCCACGGAGCCGGTTTCGTATTACGCTGTCATCGATTATGGTCCTGACAAAGATCTGTCTGACAACCGGACTCCTGTTATCGATGTGACACCCAAACTGTCGGCCCTTCCCAAAGCAAACAATCTGACAGCGGCCAATGATGACAACAGCGTGGTCCTGACGTGGGATAAGCCGATTCTGGACGAAATACCTACCCAGCCTGTCACATATGATTTCGAAGATGCCGACCCCTTCAGTGCCGAATATGGCGACTGGATATTCGTGGATGGAGACAAAGTAGCTGTCGGCGGAGTTCTCGGCCGTGATATTCCGAATATCATTGCAGGTGTGACAACCGGCTCATTCTGGGCCTGGGACACTACAGAGGAAGCTGTAGCCGGAGTAAGCAATACCGAAGCACACAGTGGCACAAAATTCCTGTTTGCCCTATTCCGTTGGGATGACGGACCGACCGATGACTGGGCCGTCTCGCCGGCTCTTTGCGGAAAGGCTCAGACAATAAGCTTCTATGCGAAAAGCCTAAGGAAGGATTTCCCCGAGAAAATAGAGATTTATTACATCATGGGGAGTACTGATCCGACGGACTTTAAACTTATAGAGAATGCCGGTGCCGAAGAAGTACCTGAAGAATGGACACTTTATGAAGCCACAATACCTGCAGGCGCCACTCATTTCGCAATACACAGTTGCGCGAGCGGTTCTTTCATGCTGATGATCGATGATGTGACCTTTATACCGGGGAATGCAGCTTCCGGCTCAGATCTTCTGGGTTATGACGTTTATCGGGACGGTATAAAAATAAATAATTCCACCGTCGGGGAAACCGTATATGTGGATTCGGAAGTTATTGACGGCGAAGAATATGACTATGTCGTGCTGGCGTTGTATGATACCGGTTATTCGCAGGCATCAAATGTAGCCCACATATTGTTCGAACGTTCAGGTGTGGAGGCGCCCGGAGAAAATGTTTTGCAAATTTCGGCTGATGACGGATGTATTATCGTCAAAAATGCAGAAGGTCGGGAAGTGTCAGTATGGAACACAGACGGAACCTTACAGTTCTCAGGCCAAGGAAAGCGGAGACTTGTCATAGACACAGACTGCGGTGTATACGTCGTCAAAGCCGGCAATACCGTCAAGAAAGTAATGGTAAGATAACCAGCCTATAATCATTGTCAGCGCCTCGGAGAGGCGCTGCTCCGACACTGACGCACATCTTTCTTCGAAACAGGGACATTCCAGGCCGATGAACGGTTCTGTATCAAAAATCTCCTGAAAGTTCATATGTGACTTTCAGGGGATTTTTCATTTCATAAACATAATAATCTGTTGGAAAATATATTTTCGTATAGGGACAAAAAGAAACCGCCGATTCACATCGCG
>DAAV01000057.1:0-8038 GCA_001701295.1 Bacteroidales bacterium H10 | reverse complement strand
ATCAAAATTTTTTTATTTTTTTATGGTCTGATATGCTGAAATCCTTCCTGAAGTGATCTTAAATACCCGCAGACAGACTAAAATTACTATCCTGACAGTTATAAAGATAGCTTAAGAATATGGTTTACTCTTAAAACTAAAATAACCTATCATGAAAAAATCTTTAATTATCGCCATGCTATTGCCGGCATTGTTATCGGCCTCGGCACAGCAGGCTCTCTGGGGANNGTGCCGACAATCATCTCTCCGGAAGTAAATCAGGACAAGACCGTCACATTCCGGCTTAACGCACCGAACGCAAATCTGGTGCAGGTGACTGGAGATTTTCTGCCGACAGAAAAAATAAAGACTCCTTTCGGCGAATTCGATGGCCCAGGTCATGCCGACCTTAAGAAAAACGGCAACGGGCTGTGGGAATACACGACTCCCGCGCCTCTCGCACCGGAACTTTACAGTTATACATTTGTAGTAGATTCACTCAAGATGACTGATCTGTCAAACGTTTATCAGCTCAGGGACGTGGCGTCGGTGACAAATATCTTTATCATACCCGGTGACCGGGCAGACCTCTACAGCGTGAACAAAGTTCCTCACGGCACCGTATCCAAGGTGTGGTATGAAAGTCCGTCCTTAGGAATGGACCGGCGACTCACAGTCTATACACCGGCAGGTTATGAGGACAGTAACGAGCGGTATCCGGTGTTCTATCTGCTTCACGGTATGGGAGGCGATGAAAACGCATGGACAGAGCTCGGAAGAGCGGCGCAGATCCTTGACAATCTTATCGCACAGGGCAAGGTGAAGCCTATGATAGTTGTCATGACAAACGGCAATGCATCGCAGGAGGCGGCACCGGGAGAGACTTCGGAAGGACTGAAAGCACCCACCACCCAACTGCCAAAGACCATGGACGGATCTTTCGAGACTTCATTTCCAGATGTGGTGAATTTCATAGACTCGCACTATCGCACAAAGGCAGAGAAAGCCTCGAGAGCCATAGCCGGACTTTCGATGGGCGGTTTCCATTCGCTTCACATATCAAAGGCAAATCCTGACATGTTCGATTATGTCGGCCTCTTCTCGGCAGCCATTCTGCCGACCAAAGGTGTGGAATCACCAATATATTCAGATTTTGAAGAAAAACTAAAGACACAGTTCGACAAGAAACCAGCCTTATACTGGATAGCGATAGGCGACAAGGATTTCCTTTACGACGCCAATAAACAATACCGTGAACTGCTTGACAGCAAGAAATATCCATATGAATATTACGAGACCGGAGAGGGGCACATATGGAAAAACTGGCGCATATATCTGACCGAATTCCTGCCGAAACTTTTCAGATAGGCAATCAGTCCGGATTGACCATATAACCGGATTCCAATTATTTTTCCTCCTACCGGACAATATGAAATAAAACAACCGGATACTTTCGAAGCATCCGGCTGTTTTATTTCTAAATTTATTTATCTCACCACTACCTTACAGGTGCCGGCACCGGTCCTGACAAGATATATTCCTCTCTCCAGACCGCGCGCCATACGTTCGCGTCCGTCCATGTCGTAAATCCGGCTTCCTTCCAGGGCGATGATGTCCGAACCTTCCACTCTTACGGAATCTGCGGCAATATCCATCACACTATTTGAATCGCCGATATGGAAAGCCGGACTCAGGGTCTGAACCTGCGTGCCGTTCTCCCCATGCAGCGTTATCCTCACGTCATACCAACCGTCGGGGCTGTCATCGACAATACTTTCCAACGAGGCGGTGTAGAATGCTCCGTAGCCGGGCATATAGAATTTTTCGGGCATCTCGATCACTGTCAGTTCCGAGAAATTCTCCGTACCCCGAGGCGCCACCTCGGCGATCACTTCTAACGGACGCTCACAATCATATGCAATCACTTCCTCATTGAAATAAAAACAACCGGCCGCAAAATTCATCACCGCATCATTTTTGGAAACAAATCTGTCGGTAACATTATCCTCCAGATCCCTGAACTGAAGCATCTGCAACGCAGGAGGAGTCTTCCCGGCAGACGCATCCCAATTCATGGTCATGGCAGTAGTCGCCGGCACCTTCCCGTCTATAAGGCGATTGGAGCATCTCAAATCGATTTCCAACGGGCCGGGATTTTTACTGACCGTAGAAATCATTCCTTCGATATCCGGACATCCGGTCTCGCCGAACATCGCCGATATATCTTCACCCGAGAGAGTCATCCTGATATCTGAAGCCATAAGATCAGCGTTCATGGATTCCTGAAGACGACCTATGAAATTAAATTTGAATGATGAAGAAGATAACGTGGTGAATTGAACAATCGGTGTATTATTGCCAAAAAGTATTTCTTTATCCCGTTCAAACGGCATTGCAAAATTCATGTTTGGTTCAGGCAATACATAACTGCCTTTTTCAATTCCGGCAAATGGCATATTCATGCCACACGCATAATCCACACCTATTTGTCCCAAAGGACGCCATGCACCATAGATTTTGCCATTTATTTCACTATAAAAAGGGGGAACAGTGCCAAAAAGATTACAACTAAAACCTAATGGCGCGTCAAACATTGAAAACCCATATTCAGGAAGATCATCTATAGCAAGTATTTCAAGAACATTATCTTTTGACAGGTTTGCCAAATAATATTCGTTATAGCCGATATATTCTTGATCTGAGCCGAGAATAACTGTATTTGAAGGAAGGAAAAAGTCCGGATGCATCATGCCAAATTTATAGCCAAAACAACTGAAATATTTGGCATCTACCCGATAGCTTTCTTCATTAGGACGAAATATCGTATTGACAGCATTCGATCGTAATCCGACATAATCATCCGCATTGTTGATACCATTTGTATTATCGACAGTAAGCGGACCCATTGACAAAAAATCTTTTCCTTTGTCACAGGCAAAAAGACATGAGAAATAAATTTTCAACGGGCTGTCGGGAGACAATATCATATCAGGATTTATAAATGGAGTGGCAAAGGACAACAACTCCTTTTTTCCATCTATAGAGACAGTCAGGTGATTGACATAATAAATAGAACTTTCACACGTACTATTCACAAGAGCCGTGTTAAAATCCATACCTTCATGAGTCACGGGATGAAACTGCAACACTTCCGTCGCATCTTCAAGAGAAAAATCCAATACTATATCCGATGAATCCAATTCGATGCTTTTAGTAGGAAAAACAGGTTCTTCTTTTTCATTAAAAAATAAGGGGGCAAAGAGATATTGGCCCGGCTCCAAAGTCCTTGTCACTTCATGCAGATATACAACAGGAGGCTCCCATGTCGAAGGATCGTTCTCATCATAAGTCCAGTTATCATAGTCTTCATAACAAAGTTCCACTTTCTCAACTTCGGGTTCACTCGTGTCAGTGCGGGCGATTACAAGAACTTCGGGCTTAACTAAAGTCTCATCATAGTCAAGTCTGACAGTCACTTCCGTTCCAGAGCCAGGTTCAGGCTGTAAATCCGATACAGGCATACTCTTCATAGAAGGAGATAGGTTCACCATCGCCGATCTTACAGCATCTGAGGAATACCGCAGATTTTTCACCTGTTCTTCCTGCAGATTCGATCCGGCGTATCTCACCGGGACATCGGCCATAAGAGCCAATGCGCAGACAAGAGAAATCATTGTAATAATTTGTCGCATAACATTTGATTTTAATGGGAACGACGTTGTCCCCGGTTACGGCGTCAAAGTTACAAGAGGGTCAGGCTAAAATAAATTTTTCTTTAGCTGATAATTTCGGTAAACATCGATTTTAAGCATACGTAAAAAATACGTATCAATATAATTTATTGTATAGCAGCATTATACAATCATCAATAAAATTTGGATACGTAGAACCATAAATTATTTCACGACAGATCTTTTGATTAGCCGTAAAATATCATTATATTTGGAATCTAATAATTATTCCATGAAATCAAGACGATACATCTGTGTCATTCTGACTCTGACATTCCTTCTGCCATTATATGCCCGGATAAAGAACGTGGAGCTTCACCGTGATTTCTGGAGTCGACAGCTAAGGGACTCCTCTCTGTCTTCTTCTCAAAAGATTCCTTTAATCGACAGCCTTATCTCTTCTTATGAATCCAGTCCACCCTATGTCCTGTATAAAATTAAAACCAATTTATTATTGGAATCGCAAAGGTTCAATGAAATTATAGAGACGACGAATGAAGCCATAAAAAGATATCCGACGGACTCAATGATTCAGAGAATGGATTTATTGGCTACACGCGCTCTGGCAAAAGTCACTATATCCGATTACTCGGGAGCCCTGAGCGATGCGTATTATGTAGTGGAGAATGCGGACATCCTTAAATCAGAAGAATCGACATTACGTGCTGGATTGATAATTGTAGATCTTCTCAAACAACAAGGACTATATTCTCTGGCTCTCAAATACAATGAAAAGATAGAAAAAAAACTTCCCACCGGGAAGATTAAAGACAATAATTCCGTTATATTAAATCACAACAAAGCCGAAATTTTCCTTAATCTCGGTAATCCTGTGAAAAGCATGGAGATACTTCAGTCTGAAAAAACGTCTCACACTCCGTCTCAAGAATTAGCTCACTTATTGAATCTCGGCTTGACAGCATATAACTTGAAAGACTATAGTCTTTCCGAAAATTATTTCAGGAAATCTGTGGAAATGGATCTCAGCAATTTCAACAGCAATCCGGCTGTCATCGGACTGCTCGAAACCCTTATATCACAAGACAAGACTTCGGAGGCGCGCAAATTCATGCAGGATAACAACGAGCGATTAAAATGGATGGAATCGACTATAATGAATAAAGAGGTGAAACGTGTACGCTCTATGCTATATCTGAAAGAGGGAAAATGGAAAGAAGCAGCTCTGGAGATGAATAATTATATGAATGCCAAGGATTCACTTATGACAGATATAGATAACGGGGGACTGGTCACCACTCTTTTTAATCTGGAAAGTTCATCGAAAGACAAAAAGATAGCCGAGTGCGAAAAGAAAGCTTCGACGGCACAAACCGTCGCATGGATGCTTGGATCGATACTGGCCGTCACGGCAGTCATACTTGTCATGACAATAAGGAAAAATAAAAGAAACAATCATGCCGACACGGAATGTGATACAGACGCACCAGCCGATGTGGCCGCCCTCTCCCAAAAGATAGGCAGACTGACGGACATTTTCGCCACTATAGAAACAATAGTGGTAGATCCTGTGGGACATGAAGATGAAAAGATAAAATCTCTCAGGAATATTCTGCAAAACACCATGCACGACCGGAATTCCCGTCTGACATTCGAACAGTGTTTTGATGATACGCATCAGCAATTCTACAAGCAGCTGTACAAAATATGCCCCTCGCTGACTTCAAGCGAGGTAAAGATGTGCGCCTATATACGCGCCGGAATGTCCGCGAAGGAAATAGCCGATGCAACCAACCGCTCGGTGCGGACAGTACAGACCATCATCTACAACACACGCAAGAAGCTGAACATCACAGGCTCTACCGAATTATGGCTCAAACGGTTATGAAATAATATTATTTATACATTCTTTTAGAATCGCCCGTATACATCAAAATTTGTCACAAAAATCAATTATTGCTCGTTCGATAATAAAAAATGTTTAATTTTTATTTGACAAAAATATGAAAAGACTGACAATTTTGGCTTTGGTATTCACCTTGATACTCCCTATTGTATCGGCGGGTACATTTGATGAAATTTTCAATGAATACAAGAATATGGAGAATGCGGAATATGTTAAAATTCCGAAATTTCTCATGAAACTTGCCGGAAATAAAGCCGAGGTGCCTGACGATCTTCCTATAAAGGGAAAAGTATCGGGTATGAGAATCCTGAATATAACCGATATCGGTAATGATACAGGAAAACGGATAAATGATTCCGCTAAAAATCTGGCCGCTAAAAACAACATGCAGGAAATGTTGCGGCATACATCCGATGGAGAAGAATGCCGGATATGGTTCAGCATGTCAAAAGGTAAAGTAAAGGAAATATATCTTCTCTATACCGAACCGGACGAAGTAAGCCTGCTCGAATTCACCGGCAACTTCCGACTGACCGACTGACAGCAAACTCGCTAACAGCCATTAAGAAACTGTTTAAAAATATATCTCCGCTGAGATGCTCAGCTATCGCACTTTTTGAAACTACCCGGTTGCGGTTCTGTATAAGAAACAGCAACAGGTCGTATTCGCTTTTCGTCAATACAATATAATTATTCCCGACTGTCACTTTATGTTCCGGGAGGTTGATTGTGAGTGGTCCGGCGTGGAGCGTATTGTCGCTTGTGAATTTTTTCCGTCTCATCAGAGCGAAAATCCTCATGCTCAGTTCCGGAAGATGAAAAGGTTTGGGCAGATAGTCGTCCGCTCCGATTTTCAGGCCCTCGACCTTATCGTCAAGAGAGTCTTTGGCGGAAACGATTATCACTCCGGTCTGTGGCGATTCTTTTTTGATATTACGCAATATATCAAGACCACTGCCATCTGGAAGCATAAGGTCAAGAAGGATGCAGTCATATTCATAGGAGGCAATCCTGTATAGAGCCTCATTGCACGTATAGGCGTGTTCGCAAAGATAATCCTCGCGACCAAGATATTCGGCGATACTCCTTGAGAGCATCCTCTCATCTTCTATTATCAACAGTTTCATGCTTGCATATTTTTCAAGCCGACAAAGTTAAGGTCCGATTCTGTATGAAATATGAATCCCGTTATTTCCACATCATCAGTATGCAGCCCGCGCATATAAGTATGCCTCCGGCCATAACCTTTGGCAAAACAGGCTCCTTCAGTAATATAAATGCGAATATGATAGCCGTCATTGCGGCGAACAGTGCCGATAAAATCTTTATATTTCAATGTATTCATATCAGTCCTTCGTTTTTAAGATAATCATAAACCTGCTCTATCGCAAATGGCTAAGTATTAGAAATTTTGTATTGATGTCACCAATATTGCGGTTCGTTTCCACTCGATTTTTTCTTCTTGCGAGTTAGTGATGATAAGAAGATTGTCGCAGTGAAGTTCTTCGGCAGCTTCGACAAGGGCGTCGAGTTCGCGTTTGCGAGTTTTCTCGGAGGTCATATCGTAGCAGACCTGTATCAGCTGCTCTACTTTTGCGCCTTTCCGTGTGACGAAATCTATCTCTTTATCGTTGCGGGTGCGGTAATAGAACAGCGTTTTACCGGGGATGTAGCCACGGCGCAGGAGCTCTACAAAGACTTGGTTTTCCAACAGGCGGCCGAGGTTTTCACTTAGATTGAACGCTGTACTTTGTACAAAACCATTGTCGACAACATATACCTTTTTCGGAGCCTTATTCATCAGTTTCAGCTTGTTGTTGAAGCGTGGCAAATAGAAGAACAGATAAGGCTCGTTGAGATAGTCGCAGAATTTCTTTGTAGTCGCCACACTTGACAGACCCAGCTCGCCGGCAAGTTCATTGGCAGAAATCGGATTGCAGAAATTTGACAACAGATAGGTGGCAAGGTTGTATAGGTCAGTGGTGTTCCTTACTTTATGACGTTGCGCGACATCTTTCAGCAGGATTGAATCAAACAGTGTGGAAAGATAGCTTTTGGTTATGCTACGGGCAGGGATTGTTTCAGGATACCCGCCGTTTCGCATATAATCATCAGCCAGCATTATTGCCTGCGCCGCCTGTTCCTCCCGGTCAGGGTTGATGTTTTTCCAGCTCATGGTTTCTTCAAGGCTGAAAGGCAACATCTCAATCTGGAGATAACGACCCGTCAGAACAGTCGCCATTTCACTGCTTAACATCTTGGCATTACTACCGGTTATTATCAGATTCTTTCCGCGACGATAGAGCTTGCTCACCCATAAATCCCAATCAGGAAGATTCTGGATTTCATCAAGCAGCATAAAATCATAATCTGGATAGACATCATCAAGTGCTGACATCACCAGCTCCTCGTTCCATTTTTCAAGCAACTGATTATCGTCAAAATTGAGGTAGGCAAAATTCTT
>DAAV01000075.1:20887-21134 GCA_001701295.1 Bacteroidales bacterium H10 | reverse complement strand
AAGGAGGGATATTTTGTGGCGCGTTCTTCTTCGCTGATGCCCTGCAGAGCGGCCCAGCGGCGTGAACCTTCGATCGTGATCTGCTGGGGAGTGCGTATACCGGCCACGACATCCTCGCCCTGCGCGTTGATGAGGTATTCACCGTTGAAAATATTCTCGCCTGTAGCGGCGTCACGGCTGAATGCGACACCTGTGGCGGAATTGTCACCCATATTTCCGTAAACCATAGCCTGTACGTTTACGGCTG
>DAAV01000075.1:0-20871 GCA_001701295.1 Bacteroidales bacterium H10 | reverse complement strand
CGCGTTCGTTCATCCAGCTGTCGAATACTGCGCAGATACCACCCCAAAGCTGCTCCCATGCGGATTCGGGGAAGTCCTTTCCTGTATAATCCTTTACGGCTTTCTTGAAACGAACTACGAGTTCTTTGAGATCGTCTACAGAAAGTTCAGTGTCAAGCTTGACGCCTTTCTCTTCCTTGACTTCGTCCATGATAGCTTCGAAGGGATCTATGTCGGTCTTGCTCTTGGGTTTCATTCCGAGAACGACATCGCCGTACATCTGGACGAAACGGCGGTAGCTGTCCCATGCGAAACGGGGATTGCCGCTCTTCTCAGCCATTGTGGCTACCGTAGCGTCGTTCATACCGAGGTTGAGGACTGTGTCCATCATACCGGGCATGGAAGCGCGTGCGCCCGAGCGTACAGATACAAGGAGAGGATTTGAGGGATCGTCAAATTTTGTCCCGGTAAGGTTCTCGACGTGTGCGATGGCTTTTTCGACATCTTCTTTGATATCAGCGACAACAGCGTCTCTGCCCAACTGGGTATATTCAGTACAAACTTCTGTAGTGATTGTGAAACCCGGAGGCACCGGCATTCCAAGCAAATTCATCTCGGCGAGGTTGGCACCCTTGCCACCGAGAAGGTTTCTCATCTCGGCTGTACCTTCGGCCTTACCCGCGCCGAAAGTATAAATTTTTTTTGCCATAGTGATTTTGGATTATTTATGATTTTCTATATCAGTAATAAATTCAATTACATTGTCTTCATGAGATTCAGAGATACTGCTTGTCGAAGCGCTTATCTTTCAATCTTGAAACACAAGGCGACGCCTGATGTTGCAAAAGATAAAGATAATTCTCATAATTTCAACTTATTTAATATTTGAAATTTAGGCAACTCCAGCCGGAGGGTGCGTCGCATGATCAAATATTTTATAGTTGTATCTGCAAAATTAATAAAAAAGTTGGCGATTTTCACTATCTTTGCACTGATTTTTCCGAATACTTCACAATTTTTTGATTTTATATGTATGTCTTCGGGAAAATTCTCTCATGCGATGCATGTGATTGGGCAGCTGTTTAAATTTTGAACAGTTACTTATCGTTAATTTGATCATTTATTTAAGATGGCAAGAAAGAAAAAATCTCTTCCAGAGTTGAAATCTGTCATGATCGAGAGTGTGGCGGCCGAAGGAAAATCATTGGCGCGTGTCAGGATCAGAGAGACAGATGAGACTCCCATAGTTGTTTTTATACCTTTCGGAGCTCCTGGTGACGAGGCCGACATCCAGATTGACAGAAAAAAACATAGTTTTGCTGAAGGTCATATAGTAAGACTTGTAAAACCGTCGCCGGTACGCGTTGAGCCCCGCTGTCAGCATTTCTCAGTCTGCGGCGGATGCAAATGGCAGCATCTGCCATATAGTGAGCAGTTGCGTTGGAAGCAACAGCAGGTTACCGACGCTCTGACCCGCATAGCCAAAGTGGAATTGCCTGAAATATCTCCGATAATCGGGTCTGAATCTATATGGGGCTACCGGAATAAGATGGAATATACTTTCTCCAATAAAAAGTGGAGAACGTGGGAAGAAGTCAAGTCGGGTGAAGATTTCAAGGATTCATCCGATGCGTTGGGATTTCATATTCCCGGGGCGTTTGACAAGGTGCTCCATATCGATGAGTGCCATCTTCAGGAAAATCTCGGCAACGAAATCCGTAATTTTATATATGATTACGCGGAGAAGAATAAATATACATTCTATAATATCCGCGAGAATTCCGGTCTTCTCAGAACTGTAATGATCAGGCTGACCTCTAGGGGCGACGTGATGGTGTGTATGGTTTTTGGTGAGGATGACCGTGATTCGATCGGTGACATACTGAAGGCTCTTCACGACAGGTTCCCTCAGATCTCGTCATTGCTCTATGTCGTCAATCTGAAGGTAAACGATACGATTTCGGATCAGGAAGTCCATCTGTTTTCAGGCTCTGAATTTATAGAGGAAGAGATGGAGGGATTACGCTTCCGGATAAATGCCAAGTCGTTTTATCAGACCAATTCCCGTCAGGCCTATGAATTATATAAGGTGGCGAGGCGCTTCGCCGGGCTTGACAGACAGGAATGCGGGCCGGCTGTAAAGCCGTTGGTTTATGACCTCTATACCGGAACCGGTACGATAGCCAACTTTGTTGCCGGACAGGCCCGGCAGGTGGTAGGAATAGAATATGTTGAGGAGGCGATAGAGGATGCAAAAGTCAACTCTGCCGTAAATGGCATAGACAATACACTTTTTTATGCCGGAGATATGAAGGATGTTCTTACTGACGACTTTATCGGACGGCATGGACGCCCGGACGTGATGATAATCGATCCGCCGAGAGCCGGCATGCACGATGATGTGGTCAAGGTGATTCTTAACGCCGCTCCGGAGGTGCTTGTGTATGTCAGCTGCAATCCGGCCACACAGGCCCGCGATATCGCGCTTCTTGACGCGAAATATCGGGTTACTGATATCCAGCCGGTCGATATGTTCCCTCACACTCATCATGTCGAGAACGTGGTGAGGCTTCAAAAAAGATAAAAGGATATGATACAGACAGGAGATACTCCGGTGGTGGAGATGCCGGAAATGCCGGATGCCTCTTCATTTTTAGAGAGTCTCAAGGGACTTGGATTTGACGAGGTTGTGTCTACGGTGACAAATTCTCTGGTTAGTTTTGGATTGCGTCTTATGCTTGCGGTGCTCGTCTTTTATGTGGGCCGGTTTCTCATAAGCAGAATATTCAAGACTGTATTCGGAGTCATGACCCGACGGAAAGTCGATCCGTCTCTGACTACGTTTGTTCTTTCGCTGATAAAAATTTCCCTCTATTTCTTTCTGATAATAATCGTCATAGGCATATTGGGGGTCGAGACAAGCAGTTTCATCGCTATTTTCGCTTCGGCCGGTATGGCCATAGGTATGGCATTGAGCGGAACCCTTCAGAATTTCGCGGGGGGAGTGCTGATACTTTTGCTCAAACCGTACAAAGTGGGCGATTTTATTGAGGTGCAGGGTTTTACCGGCACGGTAAAGTCGATTCAGCTGTTCAATACGGTGATCAATACGGTTGACAATAAGGCTATCATACTTCCTAACGGAGTCTTGTCCACTTCCTCGATCAATAATTATTCGCTTGAGGATTACAGACGTGTGGACTGGACGGTCAGTCTCTCTTATGGCACGGATCTCGAGGCGGCGAAACAGGCGATGCTTGAGATTGTAAATTCGGATATACGCACGGTGAAGCATTTTATTGAAGATGATATCGCCTACAGGGAAAAAATAGCCGAAGAAAAATATCTTGCCGAACATGCCGGAGAAGAGGCGGAAAAGAAAAGCCGGGGCTTTTGGGGCAGGCTTTTCCATCATCCCAAAAAGAAGATAGCCGAAGTTGCCAATGACCGCACGCTCGACATGCCTGTGGCAATACCGGTAAAGGTAGACCGCACTCCTTTTGTCGGTCTTTCTGAAATGGCTGACAGTGCGATTGTGTTTGTTGTCAGGGCATGGACACATTCTTCAAATTATTGGCCTCTCTTTTTCGAACTCAATGAACGGTTCTATACGGAGTTGCAGCAGAAAGGGTTCTCTTTCCCTTTCCCTCAGCTGGATGTGCATCTGAATCCGGAACAATAACCGGATTCAATATGATGCATTCTACCGCTGCAATGTGTGTGGCCTAAGATAGTCGTACAAAATATACGATTCTCTAAAATCCCAGAATACTCGCATTCGCGTCTGCAAGGTCGAACGTGAACAGTTTATCATAGAGCATCTTGCCGGCACCGGTAAGATGCTTTATTGCTTCACCTGCCTGAACGGAGGCCACAACACCGGCTGCCGGACCGAGAACACCCCCGACAGAGCAAGGCAATAACCCTGTGCATTCCGGAATATCTCCGAAGAGGTCTTTATATCCAGCATGACCCCGGGCCCATGACATTACCTGGCCGCCAAATTGTCTGACGCCTCCTATGCAATATGGCTTTCCAAGTTTTTCGCAAAGGCAGGATGTCATATGTTTGGTGGAGGGATTGTCACTTCCGTCTATGATGAAATCATAATCTGGAAAAATCTCCATAGCGAGCTTTTCGTTTACAAGAGTGCCATATTCATTGATCTCGATCTCCGAGTTGATGTCTCTCATACGATGTTTGAGGACGGAACTCTTGCTTTGTCCGAGATTGGATTCATCAAAAAAAAGCTGTCTTTGCAGATTGGACAGGTCTACGGTGTCAAAATCGGCTATTCCGATCTTTCCGACTCCGGATGCTGCCAGATACATTGCCGCCATAGAACCCAGAGCGCCGCATCCTATTACGAACACACGTCCGTTTTTTAATTTTTCAATTCCTTTTTCTCCGACACCATCCAGTGCCTCAAGCCGTGAATATCTCATATCCTATTAAATTAAAAACATGTATGCAAAATTACAAAAATTTTGCATACATGTTTTTATAGTAGGATATCCTTATCGGATATTAAGAGGGTGTTTCAAAATAAAGTATTATCCGCAATGCCAGTATTTGTTTACGAGATTGAGCATTTCCTGCCGATTGCCACTTAATTCCGTACGCAGATTCTTGTCGTTGTATGATTTGAGCTTTTTGATTATACCGTCAATCATCTGAGGCGGGAATATGTCGTGTTCTTCAAATACTGCTCTTGCCGCGTCAAGTGCTTTGGCGGATTCCGCACAGTTGGTCGGCAATGATTTCAGGGAATTGAGTTTGTCCTTATTGGCATCGTTATGAATGTTTACGCTGACATAAAGTTCCTCGGCACGTTTGAGAGCGTCTGGATTTTCGAAACCTTTACGGGCGGCTGTAACCATGGCGGCGATAAGCTGGTACACATCTGCCGAGCCGTCGGCGCTTCTGAGCTCTACGGTCTGTTTTTCCGGTTTGACAGCCGATGCCGTTTCGAGAGGATTTGCCTGTGAACACATGTCGTTTTCTCCTGTCCATCCCAAAGGCACGCGCACAAGGACAGAGCGGTTGCGGTCTCCCCAGCAGATCGATGTGGGCGCTTCCTGATGAGGTACGAGTCGGAAATAACTGGTTGGCACCTTGTTGCCCATGGCCGTAATCGCGTCGGCATATTCAAGTATGCCGACGATGGCACGCTTGGCATTATCGCTGAGTCTGCCGTCCTCGATCATCATGTTGTGACCCTCTTTCATAAGCTTGAAGTGGATATGAAGTCCGCTTCCGGCTTTTCCTTCGGTTATTTTGGGTGCGAATGTTACGTCATATCCTTTTTTCATTGCCAGTGTGCGGATGATCCATTTGGCAAGCATGAGGCTGTCGGCGGCTTCGAGCGCGTCCACCGGCAGAAACTCTATTTCGTTCTGCTCGAATATCTTGTTGTTCAGAGTAAAGTTGCCAACTTCATTGTGGCCGTATTTGATCTGGCCGCCTGTCTGTGCGATGAGGTACATGCATTCGGTGCGGAAATCATTGAATTTGGCAAAAGGTGCCGATTCATGATATCCTTTCTGATCCGTTGCTCCGAACAAGCCGATATCATCGCTGATTACGTAATATTCCAGCTCGCCCATGGCGTAAAAGTCCATTCCGGTTTCTTCTCTGAACAACTGGAGTGCTCTGCGTAGAGATTGTTCAGGCGAAGAGGACAGAGGTTTCCCTTCGTTGTTGAAGAATGAACAGAGCATGGATAATGTCGGAATTTCCGCGAACGGATCAACAAACGCCGTAGAGAACCGCGGGATCACATACAAGTCGCTGTTGCCGGCTTCAATGAAAGGGAAAAGGCTTGAGCCGTCCACTCTTTCTCCATATGTTAGAATGGAGTCAAGATATTCTTCATTGTTGATTACGAAGTTAAGAGTCTTCAGCCTGTTGTCATCCGCGGGATACATGAAATTCACCATGTGGATGTCGTTTTCCTTGATGAATCTGATGATATCCGCTTTCATGATATCTTTAGGTGATTTCCCGAGGTATTGGACTACCTTGTTGGGACTTAATGTAATGTTGGAGTTCATGGTAATGATAATAGATTTTAGGTGTATTAAAAATAAGACATGGCANNCTTTTTATTTTTATTCTGCAAACATTATAAAAGCCCGATACGTTCTATAGCTGTAATTAATCTACAATATAAATTATTATGGAAAAGTTTGAAGAAATAATAAAATCCGACAAACCCGTTCTGATTGATTTTTTCGCCACATGGTGCGGGCCCTGCCAGATGATGCATCCTATCCTTGAGGAAGTGGCAACGAAAGTGGGGGACAAGGCGAGGGTGATAAAAATTGATATCGACAAGAATCAGCAACTCTCTTCGGTCTACAATGTAAGGTCAGTGCCGACACTGATGATTTTTAAGGACGGTGAATTGAAATGGAGAGTTTCAGGTGTGCAGCAGGCTGCCGTACTTGAGTCGGAACTTGCCAAATATTATTAAATCTCTGAATTCAAACGCTCGACAAATCATTTAAATAAAATAAAGGCGATGCCTGCAAGCGTCGCCTCTATTTTATTGGTTTTGGATAAGTAGTTGACATAAATTAAACCTGAGGTTTTCAAGTGGCTCTAACAGTAATATATGAAAAGCATGACGACCATGAAGCATATAATTTCATTACTTCTGTTGATTGTATCCGGCATATTGCCCGTAGTTTCATCAGCCGCTTCTCATTTCACAAATGAGAATCTGAAATACGTCATATCCTATAAATGGGGCCTGATCCACAAGGATGCGGGGGAGGCCACGCTGAGCCTTAGAAAAAACGGTGGCAATTATGATCTGATGCTTGCTGCCAAGACAAAGCCTTGGGCCGATAAGATCTATAAAGTCCGGGACACTCTTCAGGGCGCGATAAAGGTTGTCGATCTGAAACCGGTGTACTATAACAAGATCACGCATGAAAAAGATAAATATGCGCGTGACGAGATCAGATATTCAATATTNNAATGTGACCAAAGGAGTGGCGAAACGTTACCGTATCCGGAACGGCCAGCCGGTAAAGTCAGAAAAAACTCTTACCGCCCAGGGACCGGTCTATGACATGCTGTCGGTGTTCTATTATTTGCGTAAGCTGGATTATTCCCGGTTGAATAAAAATTCTCTTTATAAAGCCACCGTATTTTCGGGAGACAAAAAGGAGTCGGTCAGGATTCGCAATCTCGGACTTGTCAAAATAAAACTAAAGGATAAAACTGAACATGTATCCTATCACATAAGATTCAACTTTACTCAGGAAGGAGGTAAAAAATCCAGTGATGATATTGACACATGGATTTCGACAGATGCCTCCCATGTTCCGTTGTATCTTGTAGGCAAACTTCCGATCGGAGAAGTAAGGGCTTATCTGATCGGGCGATGATTCACTGCACCTGTTGCGGGCTCGGTTTATGATTATAATAACCTGAACGGATCTGCATCTGCCCATGCCGGAAACTTTTCCCTGAATGAATCAAGTCGTTCGCGGCTTAGCGTGGCATATATGAGGCCGTTCTCGTCGAAACGCACGGATACATCTTTGCCTTTGAAATCATAGACCGCCGAGCTGCCGTCATAATCATAGCCTTTTGAATCGGTGCCTTTGCAATCGACAGCGCATACATATGCCTCGTTTTCTATGGCTCTTGCCGGAAGAAGTGCATTCCATGCTCCCGCTCTTACTGCGGGCCAGTTGGCACAGACGATCAGAGCGTCATATTCGTTGTGGACATTACGGCACCACACCGGGAAGCGTATGTCGTAGCACACCACCATTGCGAGATTCCATCCCCTGTAGCGTACCTTAAGACGGTCATATCCTCTTGAGAAAACCTTATTTTCGCCGGCCATCGTAAAGAGATGATGTTTGTCCTCGAATGTCTCCTCTCCCGACGGTTCGATGAAGAAGGCCCTGTTATAGAGAGAACCGCCTGAATCCGCTATGAAACTCCCGGCGATAGCCATTTTATATTCTGAGGCGAGTTCTTTCAGCAGATCGATTGTCGCGCCTGTGTTTCTTTCAGCTGACGCACGCACTTCCTCCTTGTCTTTCCCTACGGGAAACCCGGTGGAGAAAGTCTCGGGCAGGATCAGAAGATCCGTTTCAGGATGCACTTTCGATATTGTCTCACGGAGCAGACTGAGGTTCGCTTCCTTGTCGTCCCATTTGATTTCCATAGGGAAGAGACACACTTTGAGATCTGATGATTTCATGGATGAGAAGTTGTTTCTGTTCGCGAATTAAATGATAAAGTTTTCAGGATATCTTGCCGCCTCTTTCCGGCCGGAATAATATTTTTTGATTTCCTTAAGATCTATGTCTATATCTCCGGAGGGGATATATTCGTCATTGATCATTATTTTTTTTCTCTTGTAATCTATCACTCCAAGCTGTATCGGTACTTTCGCCCCATATGCGATGTAAAGAAATCCGGTTCTCCATTTTTCTCTTGGACTGCGTGTTCCTTCGGGAGTCACTGCAAGATTCATGTATGATCTTGTTTCAAACTGTCTGATGATATTATTGGTCAGTATGCCTCCTGAACCGGATCTGGATACCGGAATTCCACCCAGGGATTTTAAAATAAAATTCAATGGAAAGAAAAACCAGAATTCTTTCATAAGAAAATTGGCCTTCCTTCCCAATGAGCGGTATGCTGCTAACCCGAGAATAAAATCCCAGTTGGATGTATGCGGAGCCACGCATATGACACATTTATCCTGCTGCGGAACAGTAATGTCCGTTTCCCAGCCGGCCCATTTCAATATGCGTGCCCAGAGATTCATCAAGAAGCTGCGTATTCTTTATTGCGGGCCTTTTCTTCAGCTGGCAGAGCCGCGTTGAAAAGTTTAAGGGCGGCATTGATCTCTTCGTTGAATTCAGTCTCTATCTTGTCAAAGAGTGCCCGGAAGAACGCTTTTTTGTTTTTTGCGTAATCCGCTTTGCTTTCGAATGCCTTCGGGCCGCGGTCAAAGAATATATTGGAATTGTTTTTTGCTTTGCCTATGGCGCCGAGCACTTTCTGCATGGCTTCGGCAATTTTGTCGCGGTCAACACCTTTGACATTGTGATATGCTGAAATCATCTCGTCGATGATTGATGCTCCCAAAGCGTCTACATACTTTTTAAATTCTCTTTTGTTTGCCATAATTTAAGGTTTTTATTTAAGTTTATAGCTTGTAGAAGGTCGAAATCATGACCCTGTTAAAATTATAACGCATAAAAATCGCTTTCTATCATTTCAAACTTAAAATTTAATTCCGCCTTTAACAAAATCGAATCTATGGTGTTTTGATTTTGATATAAATTAGCTATATTTGCAATTGTAAACGATTTGATGCAAAATATTGGCTTCTCATATTTTATCTGACAACAATGGCAAGTTTTACATTAATATATCGATCGATATCCGATATAAGGGGCGCCCGAATTTTCAGGCGCGTGGCTTTTTTTGTTGTGGCTGTTATATTATGCGGCTTTTTTTCTTCATGTCATACTGCACGCAGGGCGATGACCAAGCCCGGACATCCCGGTGTCAGCGAGATTCAGGTGGGGCATCTTGATAAGACACAGAAGAAAATAATCGAAGAAGCCTATACGTGGCTTGGTACGCCTTATAAATACGCCGGAACTGACAAAGGGAAAGGCGCCGATTGCTCCGGGATGGTTATGATGGTATACGAGAAGGCCGTCGGAGAGAAAATTCCACGCAATTCGGCCAAGCAGGCTGAATTCTGCAAGGAAATCGATGCTTCCGATGTAAATGCCGGTGATCTGGTGTTTTTTGCGACAGGTAAGGATCCGGACCGGATCTCGCATGTGGGAATAATAATCGATAATGAGAATTTCATACACGCATCCTCATCCAAAGGGGTGGTGGTGTCAAAATTCACCAATGCGTATTATCAGCGTACTTTCCGAATGTTTGGAAGAGTCCCGCTGATGAAAAATCTTCTCTCGGATAATTGACATTTGTTTTTGATTATTGCGCGCTCCGGTTGACTTTAGACCGGGGCGTTATTTTTTTGAGAGGCAAATATTGAATTTCCAACAAATTTTATTAAATTTGAAAGGTAAATGCCGATGGTGGATTACGGATCGATACGTGCTACCCGTACGGCAGGTGTATTTTATTGATAATAATTAATCTTACATCATATATCATGGACTCAAAAATAGCACTTGACAGTCAGTGGCCCGAGATGCCCTCTTTTGAGAATGGAATTCGCAGAGCCCCGGACAGAGGTTATACTCTTAACGACCAGAAAACAATTACGGCGCTTAAGAACGCGCTTCGTTATCTTCCGGCGGAACTTCATGAAAAAGCGGCCCCGGAATTTCTTGAGGAACTCCGCACCCGGGGAAGAATCTATGCCTATCGCTGGCGTCCGGAAGGAGATCTGAAAGCGAAGCCGATTGACGAATATAAGGGAAAGTGCCTTGCCGGCAAGGCTTTCCAGGTGATGATCGATAATAACCTGTCATTTGATGTCGCTTTATATCCTTATGAACTCGTGACATATGGAGAGACGGGTCAGGTATGTCAGAATTGGCTGCAATACAGGCTTATCAAAAAGTATCTTGAGGAAATGACGGATGAGCAGACACTCGTTGTCGAGTCGGGTCATCCTCTGGGATTGTTTCCGTCTCGTCCCGATGCTCCCCGTGTGATAATAACCAACGCCATGATGGTCGGCATGTTCGACAATCTGGAAGACTGGCATGAGGCCATGCAGCTTGGTGTGGCCAATTACGGCCAGATGACGGCGGGCGGATGGATGTACATCGGCCCGCAGGGTATAGTCCATGGCACATTCAATACGATTCTTAACGCAGGCCGTATGAAACTTGGCGTACCCGATGACGGAGATCTCCGCGGACATCTTTTTGTCTCTTCCGGTCTTGGTGGCATGAGCGGCGCACAGCCGAAAGCCGCCGAAATCGCGGGAGCGGCCGCTATAATCGCTGAAGTTGACGAATCGCGTATAAAGACGCGTATGGATCAGGGCTGGGTCAGTGTCAAGACCGACGATATCGAGGAAGCTTTCACGCTTGCAGAAAAGGCAATGGATGAGAAGCGACCTGTTTCGATAGCCTACCACGGCAATGTCGTCGACCTTCTCGAATACGCTGTGAAGCATGGAAAGAAGATCGAGCTTTTAAGTGACCAGACATCATGTCATGCGGTTTATGAAGGGGGATATTGTCCTGTCGGTCTTTCGTTTGAACAAAGGACGGAATTGCTTCATAAGGATCCGGCGAAGTTCCGGGAACTTGTCGACAGCACTCTGCGCAGACATTATGAGGCTATAAAATCGCTTGTGGCCCAGGGTACATATTTCTTTGATTACGGCAACTCGTTCATGAAAGCCGTTTACGATGCCGGAGTCAAGGAAATATCCAAGAATGGAATCGATGAGAAGGATGGATTCATATGGCCGTCATATGTGGAAGATATAATGGGGCCGATGCTCTTTGATTACGGTTACGGTCCTTTCCGCTGGGTATGCCTCAGCGGCCGACATGAGGATCTTGTAAAAACCGACCATGCCGCCATGGAATGCATCGATGTGAATCGCCGGGGACAGGACCGCGACAACTATAATTGGATACGCGATGCGGAAAAGAATGCTCTTGTTGTTGGCACACAGGCGAGAATCCTTTATCAGGATGCGATGGGTAGACTTAAGATCGCGCTTAAATTCAACGAAATGGTGCGCAACGGTGAAGTCGGTCCCATAATGCTCGGACGTGACCATCACGATGTCAGTGGAACTGATTCGCCGTTCCGCGAGACGTCCAATATCAAGGACGGCTCCAACGTCATGGCCGATATGGCGGTGCAGTGCTTTGCCGGCAACTGTGCGAGAGGAATGAGTCTTGTGGCCCTTCACAATGGCGGAGGTGTCGGAATCGGCAAGGCTATAAACGGCGGATTCGGTATGGTCTGTGACGGCTCGGAGCGCGTTGATGAAATATTGAAGAAAGCTATGCTTTGGGACGTGATGGGCGGTGTGGCAAGACGCAGCTGGGCCCGTAACGAGAATGCCATGAGCACAGTGCGCGAATGGAATGAGACTCAGATGGAGAACGGTTTTTATATAACAGAGCCTAATCTGGCTGATGAATCGTTACTTGCAGATATAATAGCAAAATAACTGACCAATATACTTCGATCTTACCATGAAGCAGATTATTGAATGCGTGCCCAATTTCAGTGAGGGCCGTGATCGTGCGGTGATTGACGCCATAACCGCGGAGATAGAAAAAAACGGTGAAGTCCGCTTGCTCGATGTCGATCCCGGTGAAGCGACAAACCGTACGGTTGTTACTTTTGTAGGAGAACCTGACGCCGTGCTCGATGCCGCGGTGCGTGGAGTTAAAAAAGCTGCTGAACTTATAGACATGCGGCAGCATCATGGTGCGCACCCGCGTATGGGTGCCACTGATGTGTGCCCGCTTATTCCAGTGAGCGGTATAACTCTTGAGGAATGCGCTGAATTGGCCCGTAAGCTTGCAAAGCGGATTTCCGAGGAACTCAATATTCCGACCTATTGCTATGAGGCTGCGGCTTTTACGCCTGAACGCAAGAATCTTGCAGTGTGTCGCGCCGGAGAATACGAGGCTCTTCCCGAGAAGATGAATCATGAAGGGAAGGCTCCGGATTTCGGCGACAGACCTTTCGATGAGGATGTGGCCCGTACGGGAGCTACGGCGGTAGGTGCGCGAGATTTCCTTATTGCTGTCAATTTCAATCTCAATACGACTTCGACACGCCGGGCGAATGCGATAGCTTTTGATGTCCGCGAAAAGGGCCGTCCGATGCGTGAGGGGGGCAAGGTGACCGGAAAACCTCTGAAGGACGAGAACGGTAATACCGTTATGATTCCGGGCACACTCAAGGGAACCAAGGCTATCGGCTGGTTCATAGACGAATACGGGATTGCTCAGGTGTCGATGAACATAACAGATATGGGAGAGACCCCGCTTCACAAGGCTTTTGACGAGGTCTGCAGAGCGGCATCGGCACGCGGCATTCGTGTCACGGGCACGGAAATTGTCGGTCTTGTCCCCAAGCGGGCGATAATAGAGGCCGGAAAGCACTATTTGCGCATGCAGCAGCGTTCTCTCGGAATACCTGATGAGGAGATTATAAAGATCGCAGTGAAATCGATGGGTCTTGATGAACTGAAACCTTTCTGTCCTGAAGAGAAAATAATAGAATATATGCTCGAAGCGGGCGATAAGACTAAAAAGCTTGTCGACATGACCTGCAGGGAATTTGCCGACGAGACGGCTTCTGAATCTCCTGCTCCGGGCGGGGGCTCGATTTCCGCATATATGGGTGCTCTGGCTGCTGCTCTTGGCACTATGGTGGCCAATCTGTCCGCGCATAAGGCCGGGTGGGATGATCGATGGGAGGAATTCTCTGACCGTGCACAGCAGGGACGTCATATTTTGGATCGTCTTGTGGCTCTTGTCGATGAGGACACGGAAGCATTCAACCGCATTATGGCTGTGTTCGCGATGCCTAAAAACACACCGGAAGAAAAAGCGGCAAGAAGCGCTGCGCTTGAAGCGGCGACTCTTTATGCCACGGAGGTCCCTTTGCGTACGATGAAGGCAGCATGTGAAACGTTTGACCTTCTTGAGGCGATGGCGGTATCAGGCAATCCCGCTTCAGTAAGTGATGCCGGTGTGGGTGCCCTGGCTGCCCGGTCGGCAGTACTTGGCGCTCAATTGAATGTGCGTATCAATGCTGCCGGTCTCAAAGACCGGAAAGCTGCCGACGCTATTCTGACAGAAGCCGCGCAGATAGCCGACACCGCTGTGAGACGGGAGACTGAGATCCTTGCAATTGTGAATAAGGTAATCGATCGCTAAATCATGTCGCAATTACGAATTATCAATGCCAACATCTCGACTCCGCGTGGTCATGAAAGCCGTCGCGGGGCCGATATGGCGGATATAACGCATATTCAGGACGGTGCCATAGTAATCGACGACGGCATCATATCTTATGTCGGTCCCATGTCCGGTTTGCCGGAAACAGCGCTTCCTTATGAAGAGATTGATGCGGGGGGAAATGCCGTACTTCCGGGTTTTGTCGATTCTCATACCCATCTTATATTCGGAGGGTACCGTCCCGATGAATTCGAATGGCGTCTGAAGGGCGACAGTTATATGAGCATCATGGAAAGGGGTGGCGGCATACAGTCGACTGTAAACGCCACACGGGCCGAATCTGTCGACAGTCTTGTCGGGAAGGCGCAGTGGTTCATCGACCGTATGTCGGAGATGGGAGTCACGACAGTCGAGGCCAAGAGCGGCTACGGTCTTGAGACCGCGACTGAATTGAAAATGCTTGATGCTATCCGGGAACTTTCCGATCGGGAGGATCAGAAATTGCGGATTGTATCCACTTTTCTCGGTGCCCATGCCGTTCCCAGGGAATATAAGGGCCGTACGTCGGATTATGTGGATCTTATGATCCGGGAGATGATGCCGGCCGTGAAAGGTAAAGCCCGCTTCTTTGATATTTTTACTGAAAAGAATGTTTTTGAGATAGAGGATTCAAGAAAGCTTCTGAACGCCGCGAAAGAAATGGGTTTTGATCTCAAACTTCATGCGGATGAGATTGTCACCCTCGGAGGCGCCGAGCTCGCAGCCGAGGTAGGTGCTGTCTCGGCAGATCATCTTCTTCATGTAAGCGAGGAGGGCATACGCCGTATGGCCGAAAAGAATGTTGTCGCGACATTGTTGCCGTTGACGGCGTTCGCACTCCGCGAGCCATATGCTCCGGCACGCAAGTTTATAGATGCGGGAGCGGCAGTGGCGCTTGCCACCGATCTGAATCCGGGTTCATGTTTTTCCGGATCCATACCGCTCACCATCGCTCTGGCATGTATTTATATGGGTATGTCGATTGAAGAGACATTGACGGCTCTTACACTTAACGGTGCGGCCGCGCTCGGTCTGGCGGCGGAAACGGGTTCGATTGAAGTCGGGAAGAGCGGAGATATCATAATACTCGCTTTTGACACCTACAAGTCTCTGCCGTATTATGTGGGAATGAACTGTGTGCGCACCGTTATAAGCCGCGGACGCATAGTCAGTCAGAATTAAAATCATTTACAGTTACTAATTTAATAAATCATGAATGTTCTTGAAACATATGCAATAGGGTCAAGCAAACTTACATACGACCTGATAGAAAAGATACTTAAAAGCAACGCGCGTCTCACTCTTTCGGTGCAGGCCCGCGAAAAAATACAGCATTGCCGCGATTTTCTGGATCGCAAGACAGAAGAGAGTTCCGAACCGATATATGGCGTCACGACGGGCTTTGGCTCTTTGTGCAATAAGCATATATCGCCCGATGAACTTTCTACCCTTCAGGAAAATCTTGTTAAGAGTCATTCCTGCAGCGTCGGTACTCCTGTTGATCGTGTGATCGTCAAACTCATGCTGCTTCTCAAGGCGCATGCGCTTTCAATGGGGTTCAGTGGCGTGCAGGTCGAGACTGTGGAGCGCATCCTTGACTTCTACAATAACGATGTCATACCTGTGGTCAATGACCGCGGATCGCTCGGTGCATCGGGCGACCTGGCGCCTTTGGCCAATCTTTTCCTGCCTCTCATCGGCGAGGGTGAGGTGTTTTTTCAGGGACGCAGAATAAAAAGTGCGGATATGCTCGCACAGATGGGCTGGCGTCCTATAAGACTCAAATCGAAAGAGGGTCTCGCCTTGTTGAACGGCACACAGTTCATGAGTGCCAATGGCATAAAGGCACTGATTGACGGATGGCATATGGTGAATTGTTTTGATTTGTTCGGTGCCATGTCGCTTGAGGCGTTTGACGGCCGCATAGAACCGTTCCTCGATTGCATCCAGCAGGTACGCCCGCACCACGGACAGATTGAAACGGGGAAAGTATACAGCAATATACTCAAGGGGAGCGAGATCATCCGTCGGCATAAGGAACATGTGCAGGATCCTTATTCTTTCCGGTGTATACCACAGGTACATGGTGCGGTCAAGGATGCCATGATCCATGTGACTAATGTGCTTCACACCGAGATTAATTCTGTCACTGACAATCCTACTGTTTTCCCAGATGAGGATCTGGTGGTATCGGGGGGCAATTTCCATGGCGAACCGCTTGCTCTTGCTTTTGATTATATGGGTGTCGCGCTTCATGAACTTGGCAACATATCGGAAAGACGTGTGGCTCAGTTGATTCTTGGCCTTCGCGGATTGCCGGAATTTCTTGTCGCGCATCCCGGCCTGAATTCAGGTTTCATGATTCCACAGTATGCTGCGGCTTCTATGGTGAGTCAGAATAAAATGTATGCATGGCCCGCGTCCTGCGATTCGATCGTAAGTTCGAACGGACAGGAAGATCTTGTCTCAATGGGAGCTAATGCGGCTACAAAACTTCATAAGATTATCGATAATCTCAAATATATCGCGGCGATAGAGCTTATGAATGCCGCTCAGGGAATAGAATTCAGACGTCCGTTGAAGTCTTCTCCCTATATCGAGAAAGTTCTTTCTGAATTCCGCAAGGAGGTGCCTTTTGTGGATGAAGACGTTGTGATGGAGGATTACATCGCGAAAACTATGAGTTTTCTTGACGGTTTTGATGTAAATCTTGAAGAGGTAGTAGACTAATACAAAAAAAGATTTGTTATTAATGGTGGGGAGGAATGTAATTCTTCCTCACCATTATTTGTAAGTAAGTGATCGGCTTATGATATACTTATGATATATGGGTTTAAGAAAATCGCTTACAGATTTACTTGGCTATTAAAAAATACAACCTTTGGANNAAATACAACCTTTGGATACACTTGACTTTCTTAAAAGCCGCCATTCGGTGAGAAGTTACACTGCCTCTCCGCTTGATGACGCTATTAAAAATAAACTTCGCAGTGAGGTCACTTATATAAATACGCATGAGGCCGGTCTTAATTTCCAGCTATGCTTTGATGATTCGGCTCCTTTCAGCGGCTGGTCGAGAAGTTACGGGATGTTCAGGAATGTATCCGACTACATGGTGGCTGTCGTAGATCCTACTTTCCCGCATGCTTATGAAAGAGCCGGCTACTTTGCCGAGCAATTTGTCATGGAAGCGGTGAAAGCGGGACTGGGAACCTGTTTTGTGGGGGGCACATATTCAGCTTCGCATTTAGGTGCGAGAGTGGAAGTATATGAGAAAGTGCCGTTTATTGTGGCTTTCGGACAGCCGCAGCCCGGGAATACAACCTTGATTGCTCGCCTGTCGGCCGGTCTGTCGCATCGCAAGACGTTGCAGCCAAGACAGTTCTTCGTGGGCGATGACGTGGAGTATCATGAGGTGATGAATAGATTTCCCTGGTTGCATGACGCGCTTGAGGCGGTGGCATGCGCTCCCTCTGCTCTTAACCGGCAACCGGTACGCCTCAAAATGAAGGCTGTTGAATCACAGCCGCGTATAGTGGCTTTCACTCCTGATGCGGATAAGTTTGCTGTTGATCTCGGTATAGCAAAATGTAATGTGGCTGCCGCAGTGCCGGGAGTGTGGGAATGGGGCGAGAACGCGCCTTTTTATCCTGATGCGGATAGTGTCGGCTGATCTTTAGCCTGCTGTAATAATTACGGNNGATATTCTATTCTATAGGTAAAGTTTTAACTGGTTATGAAAAAAGAGAATGACAGCCTGTCCGATCTGATGGGAGAGATCCCGTTGGATCTGCAGTTGCGTACAAAATTATCCGTTGCTATTGCAAACCGTATTGAATCGCTTATGTATCAGAAAGGATTCACGAAAAAACAGTTTGCTGAAGCTCTCGGGCGCAGACCGAGTGAAATAACCAAGTGGCTCAGTGGCGAGCATAATTTCACGATAGCCACATTGTCCCGGCTTTCTGCATTTTTTGGAGAACCTATCATATCGGTCACGAGGTAATATCCTGCTGACCGATTTTTTAATATCTGTATGGACCCGATATTCTTATGGAATGATGTGGAATGCCGAGACTGTCTGCCTGTGAAATAAGTTCCGCCTCCCGTTTTTTTCTTATTGACGGATGAATTATTATCTTGCCGGGAGTGAATAATGTCAGAATATCCGGTAACGGTTCTCTTATGCCTCCTGCCAGTACCAGAATATCACACTGTGTCGTTTGCGGAAAATTCTTATCAATTATCAGATTCTTTATCGGACAGTCTACATTTATTATTTTTTTGCCGGCGAGCTCGAATACGGATATCGCATTCCGCTTAAATATAAAATTTTTTTCTTGCATTGTTGCATTGTCGCGATAAAGAATACTGACGGGACGTCTCCCTCTCTGGATTATGAAACTCTCTTCGGGGTTCGCGTCAGCAGGAAAAGCTAAGGTAGATATAAAGCAGATAGCGAGTGATATGCATCCCCATTTTAAATGACGGTTTCTTTTGCCGTTGAGATAAATGGCCGCGGCTGTTATAAAGCAGAACCATAGGACGACTGTAATTGCCGACGGTGAGAAATTTATTGATGATGAGGCATCATTTGTCATGTATCTTAACAGGTCTTTCAGATATGCCAGGCCTGAATCGAGTATCCATTCCAGTCCCTTTGCGATAGATGCGCCGGATATGATGCTGTTTCCTAAAGGATACAGAAACAGGTATATTATAGCCGTGACCAGATAAACCGGCAACAATGGCAATGTAATTATATTTGNNAAGGAATGCCACCGGCACTTTCCCGAAATATAGTGCTGAAAGACACCATGTACACCCTGTTGCCACCAAAGTGGTAAGCATAAGAGTATAGACCCGGTGTAAAGCAGGATGGTCATGTTGCCCGATTGGAGTCAGTGGCTTTACAAAAAAGATCAGCGAGGCCACACATACGAAACTCAGCTGGAGACCGATATCTGTAAGCGAGGCAGGGGAGAAGAGCAATATAAGGAATGCNNAATGCGTTCCATGCGCTGTTCTTTCTTTCTGCAAACAGACATATGATCATCGAGACCGTCATGAGTGTGGCGCGGATGGTGGAAGGCGCCCATCCTGATATGAATGCGTATATCAATATCAGTAGCGCCGATAGCATCAGCCTGTATTTATAGAGTCCGAAGAAATTCATGGGAAACAGTAGCCACAGAAATATGCCGCCGATTATGGCCACATGCATTCCGCTGAGTGCAAGTATGTGTGATATTCCGGCATCGGAAAAGAGATCTCGCGTACTTCTGTCGAGATAAGCCCGGTCGCCGAGCAGAATTGATATGAGAAAATTCTGCGTTTCTTTTTTAAGCCCGCTTTTTTCGATGTGTGTCTCCAGTCTGTCGCGACAAGAGGCGGCGATACCGTGCAACGATGTATTATGACCTGTGATGTTTATTTCCGTATCGGTGCACCGGCTTTCATAATAGATTCCTTTGTTGTTGAGGTATTTTGTATATCCTGTGGAAAAATAATTATCCGGATCGGAAATTGTCTTGAGTTTCAGCGGTATTAAAATACTGTCATCAATGTCTGCAGTTAATGCGTCACATTTCAGTATAACTGTAAGGTTATCGGTTCTTATACTGTTACCTTTTCTGTCCGTTACCGATAATATCTTAACAATTGCCTTGTCTCCCGATGTGGATTGGGTGATATCTCTTATAATAGCAGTGGCCCTGACATAATTATCCGGGTTCCCGACAAATTTATATGGCCGGTTGAGNNGGAAAATCCATATATAGTGGTATTTGTTGTTTCTGAATCCTGCCGCAGGATTATTTTCAGACAATCTTACAATCAGAAAATATATGATCGATGCGGACAGAAACAATGCGGCCGACATTATTAAGGATGCATCCGAAATTGCAAGAGCTATTCCTGATACAAGTCCTGAAAATGGCACCAGCATGGGAGCATTCATGACATATCGGTTTTGTCATTCCATATAGACCATGCCGTGTCTGCCTGTCGGTGAAGCATTTCCAATCCGTTTTTGACAGTCGCGCCATGTTCCGCGCTTTTTTTCATAAACATTGTCTCCTCCGGATTGTATACGAGATCATAACAGATATGGCGTGATGTCAGGGCCTGGTATGGTATAGGAGGATAACTTCCGGTCTGAGGATACATACCGAGAGGAGTTGTGTTGACAATCAGTAGGTGATCAGATATCAACTTGTTGTCAAGATCCTGATAGCCGATCGATTTTCCCTGGACGGGAGTTCGTGATACGTTCGTAACTGTTATGCCGGATTTCATGAGGGCATAGGAGACGGCTTTTGGGGATNNTGTACCCAGTACGAGCGCATGTCTGATATCTGGTCTTGTCAATGGAGCCAGACTGTCGGCGAAACCTTTCCAGTCGCTGTTGTGGCCTGATAATATTCTTCTGCCTGTGCTGTCATATCCTATCTTGATGACATTGACAGCTCCTATTGCAGAAACTTCCGCCGACAGAGTATCAAGGTAAGGTAGAATGGCTTCCTTATAGGGAATGGTCACATTGAGGCCCTGTAAATCAGGATTATCGGTCAGAAGATCGGGAAATGACCTGATATCTGTCAATGGATACAACTCATATTTCCCCTCGATATGAAGGGCACGGAACTTTTCTCTGAAATATTCAGCAGAGAAAGAGTGCCCCAAGGGATATCCGATCAGGCCGAGTCTTGTCATTTTATTAATTGTAGGTTACCAGATGATCACCCTATCTGATTCTTTTCTGAACATATTGTCTCCCTCTTTTATGCCGAATGCATCCATAAACGGGGCGAGATTTCTGAGAGTTACATTTACACGGTTCTCGGCAAGAGAATGCGGGTCGCTTTGGGTTCGGACAAGTATTTCTTCCGGACGGATATTCGAAGCCCATACGCCGGCATATGCGAGATAAAAT
>DAAV01000160.1:7814-9880 GCA_001701295.1 Bacteroidales bacterium H10 | reverse complement strand
ACATACTTGCGAAACTTAAATATGTTTATTGTAAGGGTAAATCCTTTGCCGGTCTGAGCGCCTGGATAATTCGCTTTTATCCAAACCTCCTGAAGCCGGCGGTCTGTCATATACTGAGTATATGTCCGGGCTTCATCAGCCGAACAGGTTATGACTCGATTGATAGTTTTGACACCGTTCATCTGATAATTCCCTTTGAATGTCACTTCAATCATACGCAATTATGCTTCGGGGTTTTCATTAACCGATACAACAATCTTCTCGATGCGGTTGCGGTAGTCCTTGACAAACTGCTTGCTGCGGAGAGTGTTGTAGAGGTTTGCATCTGTGATTTCACTCTTGGTGTTGTTCCATTCCTTAGTCACAATCGTTCCGCCGAAGATGTGATAGTGGATAAAACACTTGCCGTTTTCTTTGAGAGTATTGATGACGGCTGCCTCGGAAGGTACGAATTCAAGAGGACAGGAACCTCTTTCTGCAATTTGCTTTTCCGGCATACCGTAGCGGAGCACATTTGAAGATTCCGATTTTGTACGGGTTCCCTTGTCAAATGCCCCATGGTGTTTTGAGCAAAGTATTTTCACGGTCTTGTGCAGAGGTTGATGTGCATCGTGATATTTCCGTAGAAATTCGTTGATATCAACCTCAACGATTCCGGCTGCGTTCTCATAGCCTTTGAGGATTTCAACGGCCATTCCTTTGCGGTCATACCCTGCTTCATGGTTATATGCGGTCTGTAGCACATCCGAACATTCCGTTCCATCCTTGCCTTTGTGCTGACAGCCGCCCACCATTTCTTTATATTCTTTTGTATACGCTTCAACCGCCTTGGTAAGGAGAGTACCTTCAAAGAGAACGATAAACTCTTCGATAGTCCCTATGAATTTTGCCATAGGAATATTAGTTTTAAGGCTTCCGGCTCTCTCGGAAGATGTTTGGATGCGAAAGCGTGAGAGCCGCTTGCTTATCTTCTGGATTAGGTGTCTGGAAAAACCTTTGCACAAGATAAGTAGCCGACTCTCACGCCATAGTGTGTATGACGCGAGAGTGTCCANNACATAGATTACAGTTTTCCAGACTTCAATCCATGAGAATCAGTAAGACACTTTCGTGTTTTTTCCTATTTATTTATTTTGAACCGATGTTCAACGCTGCAAAGTTAATCATAATTTTTGTGCCTTACAATGTTTTTTAATTTAAGAACTTGACAAAGAGAAATCCAGCAATTTCAGATCATATACTTTTCTTCAGGATTGAGGAAAGTATGCCGGGCCGCATAGGTCGTAATTCTATTAAATCCTAACGCCTGACACACTTCTCTCACGCGTTTGTTGATGCGCGTTATAGACATCATGGTTCTTAGCCTTAATCTCCTGTTGGGTTTCACCTCCTTTGAGAATATAATTACTGCCATTAGAATAGGCAATAGGAAAAGCTGTCTTTTTTTTCATTTCTATGATTCTGATTGGAGTTATAATTTCAGGCTGCAAAGTTAGGTCTTAATCATCAGGTAAAGACAGCACAAATCAAAACACTTACGTCACTTTTGAAAACAATCACGCGATTTCTTGCGTTTAATTACTAATTTTACGTCATAATCGCAAATAACATGCCCCATTCCCCTATATTTCATCCGACATGACCGACCTGAGAGATTATATCGGAAAACCATTACGCACCAAGAGATGCATATTGATGTTATGTACATCGGGCTGTGCCGTATTGGAGTGTAATTTCACTAAAAGAGCTTCCGTCGCGGATATATGGCGATCATATTTTCAGACACACTCTTTTCAGTAGAAAAAGTAAGTAATGATTTTGATGTAAAAAAATTCGAGCTCTATGTTGCCATGACTGATGAAGTGACATATATATCTTCCGGACCTTTTTTGACTGGCTTGCCGAAAATCAGGTATGTGAGATTCCTTATGAAAGGCAAAAAGACATAGTCCTATGGCTTGATGGCTTGGAGTGGATTGATCGGTATGCTGATGCCGGATATAGGAATATCATGATACGTAATCATTGGCAAAATTTCTTTACGGGTTTTGAATCGATAGTGGCTC
>DAAV01000160.1:329-7799 GCA_001701295.1 Bacteroidales bacterium H10 | reverse complement strand
CAACCGATTCTGTCAGTTGCTCTGTGAGAATTGCAGGACAAGACACGATGTTCAATTCTATGCCGACAAACTCTGCATAACTCCTTATTATCTGTCGCAGATAACCTCCCGTATATTTCAAGTGTCACCAAATTAACCGTCAATTCTGTGTAAATCTAACGGCTGTTTTTCAAAAGTCTAACAATGGATTGGCATTCAATTCTTCCTGTCGTCTTTTCTGGCCTGTCTTCTCAAGATACTTGTTATAAACTTTTTGTTGTTGAGTCGCAAAATCATAATCCTTGGAAAGGTCGGAACGCAAAATATCGGTCACATTTCCTCTTATCTCTGCCCTCATTTTACATATCTTATGCTGTTTCAATGCCTTAAGATCTTTGTCGGAAAGATAGAATACTCTTGTCTCATCCCACAGTTTATTACCGTACCGGTCGTATTCACTAAAAACTTGGATTGTTTTACTGTTTTTCAGAGTGAGTATCTCATCATTATCTAATTTAAGAAAAAGCCTCCCACCCTCGTATACTTTAAAGATGCTATGGGGACCATCGTATAGACCTATATAATAATTACCATTATTGTCGATTTTAAGATAGTTCCAAAATCAAATTTGTGTCCCTCTCTGTCGAGGGATGTTATTAATTGTTCCTTCGGATCATCTTTACTTTGAGCAAACGTTACTATAGCTATCATCATAATCGCTGCCAATACAATAAGTCGTCTCATATTCTTTAAAAGTTTTTGTTTAAGTTTATTACGAAAAAAATCTTTTTTATTATATAGTACCAATTTTTCACCTATTTCTTCATCATCCATACTTCTCTGAGGCATGGTGTTGATCTATTCGGATTTTAATATAGTTCATTACTTATCACCTTTTAATAATGAAATCATAATTGTTGCCTCAGGCTCGCCGTTCTCAAGTATTGTATAACCTCGACACACGCTTATTTCTGTCTGAACCAGGCACTGTAGACGCGATATACAAGACAGCCACATAAAATTACAAATACAATAGCGCACAGCCCCGCACATCCCCGCATAAACAGTTTCATCTTGGCGGATATCTCATCCATCCAGATTATCATGATGATCATCAATGCGATAGAGACCGATATCGCGCCCAACGCACAATATTTCAATCGCCTGTTGACAGGCGTATTGTATAATTTCTTTATTTCTTCATGCGGCCCGAACTCGATCATTCCCATTGCATATAAAAGCATTAAAAAAGGGATGTCGTTGGTCGACATCCCTTCTCTGAGGTAATTACTTGGCGGAGTGACCGAGATTCGAACTCGGGATACGCTTTTGGCGTATACACGCTTTCCAGGCGTGCCTCTTCAGCCACTCGAGCATCACTCCTTTTATTTTTCTCTGCAAAGTTAATGCTTTTCGTTCAAATATCAATATTTTTGCCGTTTTTTTTATTAATTTTGTGATTATTTTTATTAGTGTGTCTTTATCAACAGCTCTCCCGATGCCCGTTGTGGCCAGGATATCTGTCATGAAGACACTGATTTGGAACGTTATGAATAAAACACTCGTGTCACTGGCACTTCCGGCCCTGCTGCTTGCATCCTGCGGAGGATCGAAAAAAGAGGACAGTGTCTACCCTGCCAATTTCAAGTCTATAGGCGATGCGGGCCGTGTAGACTACATGATCAAGACTGCCACTCCCGATTCGGTAGCCCGTTTCATAATCTTCGGAGCCTTGGGACGCAATCCCGGCGCTCCGATCGACACTCTGGCAATCGCCACCAACCACGCCTATGAGGTACTGACAGGCGATGCCGCAGAAACTTTTGCCATAGAATATGACGCAGTGGTGGAAGCTCTGCCGCTCGGTGACAAAATGAAAGTCTATAAACTCGCCGGGTCAGAAGATCCCCAGGGTCTCGGCTACAAGCTCGGACTGGAATACATGACCTCCATACGCGACGGCAACAAATCCGTGGCCGATGTGGAGAAGGAACTGCAGGAGTTCAAGAAAGCATGCGCCGGCGACACAGCCATGTACCACCGCTTTCTCATAGGATTCCAGACAGTCCTCAAGGTTGACCACGGAACGGACGTGCCTGAAGACATATATCGAAAATTCGTTGATTACGAGTGAAACAAACTTCAATTATGAAAAAATTTTCTGACTATAGCGCACACATCGAAAAGACACTGCGCGACCTAACCTTCCCCGGCAACGAACTTGCCGGTCTTTACGAACCCGTATCATATTCTCTTTCGNNACCAAACGCCTTCGCCCCTCTCTGGCACTCATGGCCGCGGATGCTTTCGGGAATGCCGCGGAACGTGCCGAGAGAGCAGCCGTAGGTCTTGAGATATTCCATAATTTCACACTCCTTCATGACGACGTGATGGATCAGAGCGACATGCGTCGCGGCCGTCCGTCTGTCCATGCCAAATGGGATGTGAACACCGCCATTCTTTCGGGCGACACAATGCTGACACTCGCCACACGCTGCGTCTCCGACGTAGATGACAGTCTCNNAGATGACAGCATACTCCGGCGCGTACTTGACACTTTCAATGAAATGGCTCTACGTGTATACGAAGGCCAACGTCTCGACATGGATTTCGAGAAGAGCGACAAGGTCGGACTGGAAGACTACATACGCATGATCTCGGACAAGACCGGCGCCTTACTCGGAGCGGCGGCAAAAATCGGCGCACTGATCGGCGGCGCGTCAGACAAAGATGCCGAACATATGGCGGAATATGGAGTGATGCTCGGCCTCGCTTTCCAGATTCAGGATGACTGGCTCGACGTATTCGGAGATTCCATGACATTCGGAAAACCGATCGGCGGCGACATAAACAACAACAAGAAGTCATTCCTTCTGCTCACCGCTCTTGCCACAGATACTCCGGACGCAACCGCGCTCAAAGAAGCCATGAAACTTCCGGCAGGAGATACAAAAATCAAGATCGTCACCCGCCTCTACGAACGTCTCGACATGACGCGTCATTGCCGGGAAGCAATCGCGGCGTACAGCGCCAAGGCCCTGGGGGCCCTCAAGGCAACCTCTCTCTCCGACGATGCCCGCGAACCGTTCCGTCTGCTTGTCGACAAACTTACGGGCAGAAAAAAATAATCACGCAAGAAACACCCACGCGCTTTGACCGACACACATACACATCTGTACATGGCCGACGCATATCCCGACGGATGCGTACAGGCTGTGGAACGCGCCATAGCCGCCGGGGTGACACATCTTGTGTTCCCCGGCGTCGACATGGACTCTCAGACACCGATGCGAGAGCTTCACGAAAGATTTCCGCACAATACCCATATCGCCCTCGGACTGCATCCCACGGAACTGGGAGAAAACTGGGAAGAGACACTCGACAGAATGGAAGCCATGCTGCCGGGAGACTTCTCGGCCATAGGGGAAGTCGGAATAGATCTTTATCACGACTCATCGATGCGCGCCGAACAAAAAAAAGCGCTCGCACGCCAGCTCGGTTGGGCACGCCAATACGGTCTTCCAGTCATAATACACTGCCGGGAGGGCCTTGACGACACCATCGATATCATAAAGGAGTCGGGCGATGATCTGCCCCCGTTGATTTTTCACAGCTTTACCGGCACTGTCGACGATGTGAGGCGTATAAGAGAAGTTTGCGATCCCTGGTTCGGCATCAACGGTGTGGTGACATTCAAAAACGCTCCTTTGCTGCGCGAGGCACTGCCTGAAATAGGAATAGACCGTATTCTTCTCGAGACGGATTCCCCCTGGCTGTCTCCGGCTCCACGACGCGGAGAACGCAATGAAAGCGCACGCATACCTCTGATCCGCGACTGTGTGGCCGCGACACTCGGCATTACAGCCGAGGAAGTCGAGAAAACCACTGACCGTTCAGCCGCGAGACTGTTCGGATTTACCGACATTCCGATTGCCGGAAGTCCCGGCCCCGTTTCCGCCACTCCTTAAACATTTGCCTATGATCTCACAGCCCGTAGCCATATTTCTCCTTGTTCTCGTGATCATTCTGCTTGGTCCGGTATTGTTCAGGAGGCTCAAGGTCCCCCCCATCGTCGGAATGATCATAGCCGGAATGGCTGTCGGTCCTTATGGTTTCGGGTTGCTCGACAGAGACGCGAGTTTCAAGATATTCGGCGAGGTAGGAATACTTTACATAATGTTTCAGGCCGCCGTAGACATCGACATGTTCCATCTGCGGCAGCAACTGCGCCACGGCCTTGTTTTCGGCCTTCTTTCATTTCTGCTGCCGATGACGGCGGGCGTCTTCGGCGCACACTACGCCTTCGGAGTGGGCTGGGACACATCGCTGCTCATAGCGTCAATGTATGCGTCTCATACACTCGTCTCATATCCCGTAGTCAGCAAATTCGGACTGCAGAATACCCGCGGAGCCGTCATCGCCGTATGCGGCACCATAGTCGCCGTGATGCTCGCGCTGCTGTGTCTCGCCGGAGTCGTCCAGACACACGTGGCCGGAGAATTCGGCATAACCAGTATTGTACGCCTGCTGTTTCTCACCGCAGTCTACTGCATAGCGATAGGATATGCGTTCCCGTTTGTCACACGCTATTTTTTCCGAAGCAACTCAGATCAGGTATCCCAGTACATCTTCATACTCGCGCTCGTCTTTATCGCCTCCCTTCTGGCAAAAGTCATCGGCTTGGAAGCCATTTTAGGCGCATTCTATGCCGGTCTTGTACTCAACAGGATGATTCCCGGCCGCTCCCCGCTGATGAAAAACATACGTTTCGTCGGAGATTCCATCTTCATTCCTTATTTTCTGATCGGTGTGGGAATGCTGATCAATGTCGGGGTTATCCTCAAAGGGTGGGGAGTGATATGGGTGGCCGCCAACATGGCAGTTGTGGCACTCGGCACAAAATGGATCGCGTCATACGCCGCCAGACGCATCTTCGCACTGAGCCGTTCCGAAGCATCACTGATGTTCGGCCTGACCAGCGGCAAAGCCGCCGCAACCATAGCCGCCGTCATGATCGGCTACAACTACGGCATGCTGACCGAAGACATTATGAACGGCGCCGTGGTCATGATACTGATATGCTGCATAGTGGCGTCCGTCGTCACCGAACGCGCCGCCAAACAGATAAGGATGCGTCTGACAGAACAGGATCTCGAGCATGAGGACATAGGAGCCACGGAATATGCGCGACAGATCGTCTCAGTATCAAATCCCGTCACGGCCGAGGGCCTTATGCGCATGGCCATCTTCATGCGCAACCGGCTCAACAGAAATCCGCTGACCGTGCTCTATGTGCGCAGCGGGGAAGACAAAAGGGCGCGGGCCATGGGGCACACCGCCATGCGGGGGGCTGTAGAGGCCGCCGAACAGATGGATGTGGAGGTCAAGACCATGGAGAGATTCGACATCAACGTCACCTCGGCTCTGCGGAATGTGGCTGTAGAGCAGGAAGCCACGGAGATAGTCATCGGTCTGCACCGCAAGGCCAACATAGTCGATACATTCTACGGATCGCTGATCGAACAACTGCTTGAGTCGACCAACCGCATGATCATCATGTCCCGTTGCTTCATACCGGTCGACACAGTGACACGTGTCATAGTTGTCGTGCCGCAAAAAGCCGAGTATGAGACAGGTTTTCACCTCTGGGTGACAAGAATCGCAATGCTTGCCTGCAACATTGAGGCGCGACTGACGTTTATATCATATAAGGAGACTGAAGAATTCATACGTACAGCCATAGCCGAGGACAATATCGATGTCGATGTGCGTTTCGAGCTTCTGGACTCCTATGATGACTTCATACTGCTCTCTGGAGATATAGGCGAGGATGACCTGCTGGTGATCATCGGTGCGCGCAAAGGCTCGATCTCATACAGCAACGAACTGGAGGCGATGCCGGGATTTCTGAGCCGCTACTTCAACCGTCACAACCTGATGGTGGTCTACCCCAGACAATACTGATGCGGGCACAATTGACCGCAAGACCAAGACACTGTATCTTTACAATTATAAATACTATAAACTTAAAAAACACACATTATGAAAAAGTATTTAGCGGAATTTTTCGGCACCATGTTTCTGGTGCTTCTCGCCTGCGGAAGCGCAGTACTTGCCGGTCCCTCCATCGGCGGTCTCGGCATAGGTCTCTGTTTCGGCCTTGTGCTTGTCTGTCTCTGCTATTGCATCGGCAACATCTCGGGATGTCATGTCAATCCGGCCGTGTCGTTCGCAATGTTGATCAGCAACCGCATGACAGCAAAAGACTTTATCTTCTATGTGATCTTCCAGCTTGCGGGAGCGGCCGTGGGCGCAGGATTTCTGTACTGGTTCTGGCAGATGGGCGGCGCTGACTTCAAATTCGGAGGCATCACAGCCGATAGCGGCAACTTCCTTGCCACCAACGTCTGCCAGCCGGGAGTAAGCCAGGGAATGGCTCTTCTGTGTGAGATTCTTCTCACCATGTTCTTTGTGCTGATCGTTCTGGGCTCGACTGACGAAAAGAAAGGTTTCGGCAAATTCGCCGGCCTCGCCATCGGTCTCGGTCTCGGACTTGTCAACATCGTAGGCATTCCTGTCGACAATTGCTCAGTCAATCCGGCAAGAAGCTTCGGTCCGGCCATCTACAGTCCTGCCGCATGGGGTGATTTCTGGATTATGGTTGTAGGCCCGCTCGTGGGAGCCCTTCTCTCAGTAATCATCTGGAAAATGATGAACTGTGGCAAAGCTTGCGAGATAAAAGAATAAAGACGTGAAAACAAGAAAACAGAAAATGCGGAAATCACCGATGACGTGGTTTCCGCATTTTCTTATTTTTGACTGTATATTTTTATCCAGTGTTTTTTGTGTTTTAGTTTTATATTGCTAACTTTGTGATCTGACTCAACTTATAAACTTATCCACACCTATGAGACATTTCTATCCAGCTTTGCTCGGCATTGCCATGGCAATGATGCCCGCACATGCCGACACCACGGATCTGCTCGAAGGCGCAGTGACGGCCGATGATTCCTATTATTACAATCCCGACTCATTCTATGCTTTCTGGCAGGGACAGTATGCCGACGGCACATTTCCCGGAGGAAACGCACGCCCGTATTCGATATTCGGTGAAGTTCTCTCAGGCTGGGCAGTTACTTACAACGGCCGGAAATATGATATCGGAGGCAGCGATGAGAATGGTTTCAGCGTGGGACTTCCTGTCATAGTGCTCGACTGGCCGACTTATAACGAGGCCCATCCCTTCAGAGACTTCAGCTATAGTTTTCCGATAGATGTCACAGTGCCGGGAAAATACACACTCCGCGGATGCGCACGCGCACTCACAGCCAATAAACTTTCGAGTACTCCCCCTTCCACGGTCAATCAATATCAGATCATGGTCTTTCTGGCCGATACTCAACCTGGCAACAAAACCATAGAGGTAGTAGACCATGCGGGTGTTCCGGCTCTTGAAGTACGGGATGACTCCGGGGCACTTATGTCATGGCC
>DAAV01000160.1:0-259 GCA_001701295.1 Bacteroidales bacterium H10 | reverse complement strand
AGCGCCGTAGTCGGCGCCCTCAGTCTGCTGCCGGCCGACGGCACCTCCGTAGACCCGATCCTGACAGAAGACATGTCGGAATCCCATGAAATTTATGATCTGTCCGGACGCAGAATCAGAGCTGACCGACAACCGGATTCCGGAATCTACATCCAGGTCTCCGACGGCAAGAGCCGAAAAGTTGTAGCAAAGTAAGCATAAGGGGATTACGGTTGTAATCAACGCCTCGGAGAGGCGCTCCTCCGAGGCGGCCGTCATC
>DAAV01000049.1:3593-3780 GCA_001701295.1 Bacteroidales bacterium H10 | reverse complement strand
CCATCTGCTTGAAATCCACCACACTGTCCTTCGACTGCTCCATCTGGTATTGGATGGTTGCAATCTTGGCAGTCAGGTTCTCCTTTCTCTTGATGAGTCCTTTGAGCATGGCACGTGATACATCGTGTCCCTGCTCCTTGATCACATTGAGGTTTTCCTCAACGCTGTCAAGTTCCGCCTGAAGAAT
>DAAV01000049.1:0-3512 GCA_001701295.1 Bacteroidales bacterium H10 | reverse complement strand
CCTTGAAACTCTTTTCATCGGCATAGAGAACCCTCGCGTTGGGATAGGCGGTCTGGTAGGTCATGGCGATTTCCGCCACATTTGCCTTCATTCCGATAATCATCGGCTTGTGGGCAAGTCCCAGACGTTTCATCTCATGGGAAGCCATGCACATGATAAGCGTCTTGCCGGTCCCCACTTGATGATCGCATATTCCGCCTCCGTTCTGCAATAGCATCCATACACAATCTTTTTGTGACTGGTACACGGAGTGTATGCCGTATCGGTCGCCCAACAGTTTCATGTTGAGGTCGGGGAACGTCTGGTGGCTGCCGTCATACTTCGGTCTCACGAAGCAGTTGAACTTACGGTTGTAGAGGTCTGCCAGCTTATCCTTGAACTCCGGGCTTTGCTCCTCCAGCCAGTCCGCGAAACCGTTGCGGATCTCGTCAATCTTGGTATTCGCCAACTGTATAGCCTCACTGTCCGGCACCTTTATGTCGTGGCCGTTCTCGTCCTTTCCGGCTGACTTCTTTATGTCGGGCACGGTGTTGTGCAGGGCATGTTTCAGAAGACTGATACCGTCATAGGTGCGGTAATAGCCACGGACACAGAACTCCTCCCAGATTTTCATGTTCTTGCGTGGCGCGTCACATGAATACTCATCCATCGAGGATGAATAGGCAATCTTTATTTCGGTGTCATAAAGATGACGCATATAGGCGGAGTATATGCCGGTGGGAATCCAACGCTCTCCGAAATTGAAGTCCAGCTCGTCGAATGTAATCCTCCGTGGAGTGGCTTCCTCCAGTGCTTTGAGGGAATCCTGTGCCAAAGCGATATATGGCTCTATGCCGTCATAACCGGGGAAGCCTTTTATACGCTCTACCTCTCGGTCAATCCACGCCTTGACAGCCTCGGCTTTCTGCACCACGTTTCCGGCGATGAATCGATCGGCAATCTCATACTTCTCCTCGATCGGATTGTAAAAGATGTGTCCTTCCAACGCTTCAAGCAAGTCCAGTTCGTATTGACCCACCATATCACCGGCGGTCTTGTCCATGCCCAACAGGTCGGCCATATATTCCATATTGACCTCTCCATATTTATTGAGCGACGCGGCCAGTGCCTCCTGCGGCATATCTACCGAAGTCACCTCATTCTGTGAGAACGAAACCGGATGGTCGAAAATATCGGCCTTGACAAAACGGCCGTTCTCGCCACGTTCCAACGCAAGAGCGTCCCTGCCATTGGCATCCATAAGGATGAACTTGGCGTTCTGCTTCTCGTTGAGGTTGCCATACTTGGCTACAAACTCATCGTAATACTGGTTGAGATGTTCGCGTAGATGCTCCGAAGGTTCGTGTGTCTCTGCCTCGTAGTTGTAGAGTTTCTGGTATGTTTCCGAGAGGGTAACATACAGCATGGCACGTTTCTCCTGCTCCGGCTTGACTGTCAAAGGCGTGAAGGTGGCACCGTTCTTGCGAACATCGGATAGAAAACCGAGCTGACCGCCGTCCACGACCATAGAGCCGTTGTGATGGAAGAACTGAATATCCTCCGAGAAAGGACGTGGCGACATATCGCGCTCCGTGGCTTTCGGCTCGATAGGTATTGCCGTGACTTTCGGCTGACGGACCCGACCTCCGGGAATAAAATCGCCTTCGGTCTTCTCGATGTACGTTTCTCCGGGAGCGATACCGGCTGCCTCTGCCGCCTCCTGCGATGCCTTCTGTTCTGCCGCCAACCGCTCACGTTCAGCGATCTGGGCATGGGCAATCGACATCATGGCCTCATAGAAGCCGTTGATGGGCGGGTTATCATCCCAGTTCAGTGAGCCGTATAATTCCAGTTCCTCATCAGAGAGTTTCCGGTACTCTGTTGCCTTTACCGGCTGCGGCTTTTCCTTCGGCTTCGCCATTTGCTGACGACGGTTGTTCTTCTGCTGAATTGGCTCCAGTTCGCCGAAAAGGTTGTAGGCGAACAATCGAGGGTCAGGATTATCCGAGTAATCGGGTCTGCCGTCGGTCTCTATCTCTTTTGTAGGTTCGGGCTTGGTAGAGGCTGCCTGAACTGATACCTGATTTGATGCAACCTCGCCCTGTACCTTCGCTTGCGGAGTAACTATCTCAACGACCTCCATCCGCTGACTGTTGTCCTTGGATTCCTCACAAAGAGCCACTTTCTTGTCGGCTGCGATAAGTTTCGGGAGATAGGCATCAAGCGCGTGTTGCGGAAATCCGGCCAGCTCAATCTTGTCGGCTTTCCCGTTCAGCCTTCTGGTAAGGGTTAAACCCAACACATCAGAGGCTTCTACTGCATCCTTTCCGAAAGTCTCGTAAAAATCACCTATTTTGAAAAGAACCAGCGCATCGGGATGTTCTCCCTTTATTTCCTTGAACCGGGCAATCAAAGGAGTATCAGCCACTTTCGATGTCTTAGGTGCCGGTTTTGGCACATCGGCTTTCTTCTCAGGTGTCCGTTTCAGTTTCGGGTCCTCCAACTGTTCACAGATAGCCACACGATGACCGGCCCGCACGAGTTTGGGCAGATATACATCAAGGGCATGGTGAGGGAATCCCGCCAGCTCGATACGACTGTCAACGCCGCTCTGCCGACGGGTCAGGGTAATGCCGAGTACCTCGGAAGCCTGCACAGCATCCTTGCCGAAAATTTCATAGAAATCTCCGACACGGAACAGCAATATTGCATCGGGATGTTTCTTTTTCATCTCCCGATACTGCTTCAACAGCGGCTCATTTTTCTGCTCAATCTTCTGGGCGATAGGCTTTTCTTTCGGCGTTTCTGTCTTTACCTCCTGCTTTGGCTCAGGTGTCGGAGTCGGCTTTACCGGGTCAGGGGTGGGCGGCTTGACACCGTTGGAATTATACAATTCCAGATTAAGACGCAGACGCAACGAGTCATCGAGCGCAGTCCGCAAATCACGGGCTATACCGTCAACACCACCTTCATGCTTATAGATGATAGCCGGTTTGCCGTATGGATCAGTACCAACCTTCGCATCGGTGCAGATAACATTCTGCGGGAATGCCAGCAGATATTTGTTGCCCGGCACCTTCGTACCACGGTCAACAATCGACTGAATGAAAAATTCCTCGTCAGCCGATAACACCTTCTTTCCTGTATGCTTTTGCAGAATAATCAAATCGCTGCCAGCATCCGTTCCGGCATTGTCGGAGAACGTATTGTTTGGCAGACGCAAAGCCGCCACGAGGTCGGCACGCTTAACCATCTCCATTCGGACAAATGGAGAGGCGGCGTTCATAACACCCTGTGAGGCGATGAAGGCAACCAAACCTCCCTCACGCACTTGGTCGAGTGCTTTGAGAAAGAAATAGTTGTGGATGGCCTTGGTCGATTGACGATAGGCAATCTCCTTGCTCACGGCATACGCAGGGTCGGCAACCGCAAAATCCCCGAAAGGAATATTTGAGGCGGCCACATCGAAATAGCCGTTGAAATCACGCTCGATTTTCTCAAAGCCCTCTACACGGGTAAGAATCGACGGATGC
>DAAV01000014.1 GCA_001701295.1 Bacteroidales bacterium H10 | reverse complement strand
AATGGGTAAAGGTAAAGGTAACCCCGAAGGATTCGTGGCGCCTGTCACTCCCGGCCGTATTCTCATCGAGGTAGAAGGCGTTCCATACGATGTGGCCAAGGAGGCTCTGCGCCTTGCAGCTCAGAAACTCCCGGTGCTTACAAAGTTCGTGGTTCGTCGCGACTATGACCCTTCGCAGAACGTATAACCAGAAATTCTGAGAAAATTTACGTGAGATATAGATTTTTCTATACATAATACACAATAAAAAGGGAATATTTCGGTTCAACATTCGGGAGGCAAGCGTCCGCCTGCCTCCCGAATGGGCCGGAATGGGCCCTAAATGTGTATATTGACGATAGAAAGTTCTGATCGAACATAATTGAAATAAAAATGAAAAAGGAAGAAATCAAGGAATTAAGCATTCAGGAGTTGCAGGCCCNNTATCGTGAATTGAAAGTAGCGCACGCGATATCTCCCTCGGACAATCCGGCCAAAATCACCAAGGATCGCCGTGATATCGCCCGTCTGAAGACAGTGTTGCGCCAGAAGGAAATCGCCGCCGCACAGGAGGCTGCTTCCAAGTAATTAACCCGGTCAAATCATCTAAAAAATGGAAGAGAACAAAAGACATTTGAGAAAAGAGAGAATCGGGGTCGTTTCAAGCAACAAGTGCGACAAAACCATCACGGTAGAAATCAAATGGAAAGAGAAACACCCGATTTACGGAAAATTTGTGAATAAGACGAAGAAGTATCACGCTCATGACGAGAAGAACGAATGCTCTGTCGGTGATACTGTACGCCTCATGGAAACCCGTCCTTTGAGCAAGACCAAAAGATGGAGACTGGTAGAAATCATCGAAAAAGTTAAGTAATCATGATACAGACAGAATCACGTTTGACAGTAGCCGACAATTCAGGTGCAAAGGAAGTGCTCTGCATCCACGTGCTCGGTGGCACAGGCCGCCGTTATGCCGGCGTCGGTGATATTATCGTAGTTACGGTGAAGAGCACCATCCCCTCGTCCGAGGTCAAGAAAGGCACAGTTTCCAAAGCTGTTGTCGTTCGTACAAAGAAGGAAATCCGCCGTCCCGACGGAAGTTATATCCGTTTCGACGACAATGCCTGTGTATTGCTTAACAATGCAGGCGAAATCCGCGGAACCCGTATCTTCGGCCCTGTGGCCCGCGAACTCCGCGCCACAAACATGAAGATCGTTTCGCTCGCACCCGAGGTGCTCTAAACATAAAGTTTAACATTCGTCTTAGACAAACAGAAACAAAATGGCAAAATTGCATATAAAGAAAGGAGACACCGTCTATGTCAATGCCGGCGACGACAAGGGCAAGACAGGCCGCGTCCTTGAGGTGCAGGTCAAGAAGAACCGTGCAGTCGTTGAGGGCGTAAATATCGTCTCTAAAAGCACAAAGCCGACTGCCAAGTATCCTCAGGGTGGTATCGTAAAGATTGAGGCACCGGTGCATATTTCTAATCTTAATGTGGTGGACCCCAAGACTGGCAAGCCCACCCGTATCGGTCGCCGTCGCAACGAGGCTGGCAAACTGGTGCGTTACGCTAAAAAATCAGGAGAGGAGATTAAATAATGGCAGAGACGACACTTTCAAAGGACTATAAAGAGAGAATTGTCCCCGAACTTACTGAAGAGTTCAAGTACACAACTCCCATGCAGGTCCCCCGCCTGACCAAGATCGTGATCAATCAGGGTCTCGGCGCGGCTACTCAGGACAAGAAGATCATCGAGACTGCTCTCAACGAGCTCACGGCTATCACTGGCCAGAAAGCTGTACCCACTCTTTCACGCAAGGATATCTCGAACTTCAAGCTGCGTAAGAAAATGCCTATCGGCGCGATGGTGACTCTCCGTCGTGAGAAAATGTATGAGTTCCTCGAGAGACTCGTCCGTGTGGCTCTGCCCCGTATCCGCGACTTCAAGGGTATCAACTCCAAGCTCGACGGCCGTGGCAACTACACTCTCGGTATCACCGAGCAGATCATTTTCCCTGAGATCAACATCGACAACGTTCCCAAGCTCCAGGGTATGAACATCACATTCGTGACTACTGCCAATACTGACGAAGAGGGCTTCGCGTTGCTCAAGAAATTCGGATTACCGTTTAAACACGAAAAATAAGAGATATGGCAAAAGAATCAATGAAAGCCCGCGAGGTAAAGCGTCAGAGAATGGTGGCTAAATACGCCGCTAAAAAGGCCGCTCTCAAGAAGGCCGCTCTTGCTGATGCTGACGGCAACATCGATTACGAAGCTCTTACGAAGTTGCAGAAACTTCCGAAGAATGCTTCGCGTGTGCGTCTCCACAACCGTTGTGAGATCACAGGCCGTCCCAAAGGCTATATGCGCCAGTTCGGCATCTCGAGAATTCAGTTCCGCGAGATGGCTTCGGCAGGCCTGATTCCCGGCGTCAAGAAGGCAAGCTGGTGATCAATAGATCACCGGCCGCCTCCGGCCCGGAGACACCCGTGTGACGCACGGCTATTTTAAAAGACTATACAGTGAGTTTTAAATATTGTTCAGTATATCTGAATCAATTTAATCAACAAAAAAATGACTGATCCAATAGCAGATTATCTGACAAGACTTAGGAATGCCATCATGGCCGGCCATCGTGTGGTTGAGGTTCCTACGTCTAAAATGAAAAGGGAGATCACTAAAATCCTTTTCGACCAGGGCTATATCCTGAACTATAAGTTCGAGGATGCAAATGCCCCCAAAGGCACTATCAAGATTGCCTTGAAGTATGATCCGGTTGACAAAGTGTGCGCTATCAAGAACCTGCACCGCATCTCGCGTCCGGGTCTGCGCCAGTACACCGGTTATAAAGATATGCCCCGCGTGCTCAACGGCCTCGGTATCGCTATCATCTCGACCTCTCAGGGTGTGATGACCAACAAGGAAGCCAAAGAGCGCAAAATCGGTGGCGAAGTATTGTGTTACGTTTATTAATCAGGAGGAGGTATTATGTCAAGAATAGGTAAATCACCGATCGCAATACCTGCAGGCGTAACCGTACAGGTAAAAGAAAACGTTGTGACCGTCAAGGGTCCCAAAGGAGAACTTACTCAGGAAATCAATCCCGATATCGAAGTCAAGGTCGAGGATGGACACGTTATCGTGACTCGTCCCGATGACGAGCGTCAGCATCGTGCCATGCACGGTCTTTACCGTGCCCTTATCCACAATATGGTGGTCGGTGTTTCGGAGGGATATAAGAAAGAGATGGAACTCGTAGGTGTCGGCTACCGTGCCACTTCTACCGGTCAGGTTCTCGAACTTGCTCTGGGATATTCACATGCTATCTTCATCAAGCTTCCTAAAGAAATCAAGGTAGAAGCCAAGACTGAGCGCAACAAGAATCCGCTTATCATCCTCGAGAGCAGCGACAAGCAGCTTCTCGGCCAGGTATGTGCGAAGATCCGTTCGCTCCGCAAGCCCGAGCCTTACAAGGGTAAAGGTATCAAGTTTGTAGGCGAGATCATCCGCCGCAAGTCAGGAAAGTCGGCTAACGCCAAATAAAAATTAAGGAATTATGGTATCCAAGATAGCAAGAAGAAATAAAATCAAAACCCGCATCCGCGGTAAAATTTCAGGCACCGCAGAACGCCCCCGCATGAGCGTCTTCCGCTCCAACAAGGCGATCTACGTGCAGGTAATCGATGACCTCAGCGGCACGACCCTCGTCGCAGCTTCTTCCAAGGGCATGACCGAAGGTACAAAAGTTGAAATCGCTGCTAAGGTAGGTGAGGAGATTGCAAAGAAAGCTGTAGAGAAAGGTATCGCAGAGGTTGTGTTCGACCGTAATGGATATCTTTATCACGGACGTGTTAAATCATTGGCAGACGCAGCCCGCAAGGGAGGTCTTAAATTTTAATAGGAATCATGGCAAAGAACAATAAGGTAAAATCTACAAATGATCTTGAATTGCAGGACCGCCTTGTAGCCATCAACCGCGTTACCAAAGTCACAAAGGGTGGCCGTGCGTTCAGCTTTGCAGCGATCGTTGTTGTCGGTAACGGCGACGGTGTGATCGGTTGGGGTCTCGGTAAGGCCAATGAGGTTACGGCAGCTATTGCCAAAGGTGTAGAGTCTGCAAAGAAGAATCTTATCAAGGTGCCCGTGCACAAAGGTACTATCCCTCATGAGGTGGCAGCCAAATTCGGCGGTTCACGCATCTTCCTCAAGCCTGCATCCGAAGGTACGGGAGTTAAGGCCGGTGGCGCTATGCGTGCCGTGCTCGAAAGCGTCGGAATCACTGACGTGCTCGCTAAATCAAAAGGCTCGTCCAACCCCCACAACCTCGTCAAGGCCACTATTGCCGCTCTTGACGAACTCCGCAGCCCCGCCCAGGTGGCACAGAATCGCGGTGTGAGCGTGGAAAAAGTGTTTAACGGCAAATAATCATAGAGATGGCTAAGATTCAAATCACTCAGATAAAGAGCCGTATAAATGCGCCTAAGGTTCAGAAACTGACCCTTGACGCGCTCGGCATTCACAAAATGAACCATAGCGTAATCAAGGAGGACACTCCTGATATAATGGGTATGGTCAAGAGGGTTCATCATTTAGTTAAAGTGACTAAACTCTAAAGAAGATTCAAGAAATGGAATTACATAATTTACAGCCTGCCGTCGGCAGCAACAAGAAATGTAAGAGAATAGGCCGCGGAACCGGTTCGGGTTACGGCGGCACTTCGACCCGTGGTCACAAGGGCGCGAAATCACGTTCGGGCTACAAACATAAAGTAGGATTCGAGGGTGGTCAGATGCCTC
>DAAV01000134.1 GCA_001701295.1 Bacteroidales bacterium H10 | reverse complement strand
CAAGCGGAATTCAGGTACGGGCTGGGGAAGCGGACGCTTCTTTTGCGGATGCGGCCGCATCGGCCTCTGCCACTTCCTGAGGCGAGGGGGCTGCGGAAAGGGGATTAACCGCGAAAACATACTTATCATGCTTGATCAAAGCCCATACGAGAAGTCCTACCACAACACAACCCGAGAATACAAACTCAAAACCGGGCGATGTAGAATGAAAAATCTTGCGAAAGAAACTGTCCACAAATGGTACCATCATGATAGCCATGTAGTTGGACGAAAGCACATATCCGAAATATTTCATTCCCGCCTTGTGTGTGGGAGCTATATACGTGGTCTTATTGTAGATTATAGGCTGGATGATACCATAGGCAAACCCTGTGACAAGCGATGCGAGAATCAATACAAAATAACTTTTGACGAAACCTATCACTTGANNAGACAGCACAGAGACCAAGACATATGAACATGACAGGGCGTCCGAAAAGCTTCTTTAATTTTCCTACGAACGCGCCGGATACAGCCACCATCAGATAATAGGCGGCCGTGACCACACCTACCTGGGTAGTGTCCATGCCATACTTATCCATCATGAAAGGCGCGTAATATGATATCGAAGTGGTGCAATATGTAAGAATCATATATAACACAATCAGGGCTATCACAAGATTAAGCGATTCCCGGCCCTGGAAATGATCGGCAGTCGAAGCCGTGTTATCCTGACCGGCGGAAACGGAAGTATCCAGCTTTCTGTGATTTTTTATATATCTCTGTGTCATAAAAGGCACAAGACACAGCGGAATCAACGGCACAAGATAGACTGCAAACGCGGCATGCCAGTTATGGGCGGCTATCCAGCCGACATAAACATTGGCAAGAATAACCATCGTGTTGGATGTAGTGGACTTCAGACCGAGATCCCTCTGCCGGGAACGGCCCATGAACCATTCGGAAATATAGCCGGCCGCGATCGGCACCACAAGTCCGCATCCTATGCCTCCCATACAACCGAGAAGTATCAGCAGTCCCATACTGTCGGCAAAAAGACTTATCACACCGCTGGCAAAAAATATCGACAGGCCTGTGGTCAAAACAGCTGTCTGCCAGCGGGGAGTGGCGATACGTCCGGCTATCAGCACTACCGGAATCATGACAAGATTAGGCAGACTCGTGATGAGCTGCGACTCCAGTTCGCTTGAATCAAAGATATGGTGAAGCTTGCCGAGCATCGGGGAGACAGCCAGACCGGGCAAGTTTATGGTCAGCGATATAGACAGAATCGCCAACAACGATATGAACGGCATTTGTCCGTTGCCGGAATTGACATATTTCATAGTGGTTCTATTGGTTGGTTAGTTTTAGAACGTTTTTGGCATTCAATTGGTTGAAGCCATTTCCGACAGATTCTCCGGTAATATCCCGGATGACATCCCTTGTGTAAAACCTAAGCATATTCGCCACATCCGCATGGGTGGCCTGCATTACGAAATCATCGAAACTCCTCAACAGATCCGCAAGTGCGGTCAACGAATTTTGGGTCTGCTGATTATATAGCGTACCGCTCATCGAGTTGCTTTCGAGCTTGCCCTGCAGTGCTCCGTTGACACCGGAAATGTCTTCCATCATCTTCATCTGTATTTCCAGAAGTTCGGTAATTCCGATATCCGCCGATTTGGAACTGACCTGCTGTGGCAACGGCACGCCGGCACGCGGACGATATACTATCACTCCGTTGAAGCGTCCCCATTCATCGGCAATCTCGTTAATATCCACGCCATCTGGCAAAGACCCCTCCGGGAAAAGCAGCACTCCTTTGGCTGAGGCCCTTAAAATCCAGTCGTACATCGATATCAGCCGGTTGGTCAATTTCTGCTGATCGATAATATCACTGACAAAAGAATGGATCTCTCCGTCTATATAAGGATAAGCCTTTATGATATACGGATGCGAGCCGTCAGGATAGGGAGAGCGGCCCTCTCTCAACACATGCCCGTCAGGAGTAAGAAAAGCATAGTGCCATTCTTCTTCCGTAGTCCATACAGTCTCAATCAGTCTCTTCTCTCCTTTTAGACGCCGGCGCATATTCTCGGCAACTATTTTCTTCTCATCGGTGTCACCGAGCGTATACAGGGAGCCGTCTCGACGGTCATGGCATCTCAACATCATCGGTCTGTGACGTTCCCAGACTTCATATACAGCGCAGAAGACATCCGTATGACCGGAAGGCGGCAATCCATAAACGGTCCGTACCGTTTCAGCTTCGCGGGGATTTCTTGCAAACGTGGCGACAAGATCATTCACCCCCATCTCATGAATCTCTCCGACAATACTGACATCAAATCCTCTGAAGTCCGAACTACATCTGTCAAAAAAGAATCTTGACGGAGAAATCAGATCAGTCTGACAATCACAATTGCCATTTCTGCGTCCATACCATTTCTTATGCACCGCCAGGCCGCTTATCAGGAATTCCTCCATTGTTCTGGCATATACCTCTTCCAAACGGTTTATGTCGCTGATATATTCGAGCATACTGTTCACTACGACGATTTCTCCGCCATCTTCAGATCCGATACGTTCACACCGGGGCATTTTCCAGCGATTGCGATAGACACCGAGCACATTGCGCACAAGTCTTCTTATAAGATTGTTCTTCAGAGGCATATTGCCCTGGCTGACTATATAGTCACATTCCCGCATCCTTACGCCCCGGTCTTCTATAAAATCATTCCATTGATCGCCATACGTAAAATTTTTGCAACGCTCCCTTTCCCGGCGGAAATCCTTAAGAAAATCCCAGCATTCTTTCGCACGCGCAAGCAGTCGGAGGTCTGTCCGTGAAATCAGTTCGTCTTCTCTCTTTTTGTCTGTCTCCATCTTGTAAAGTCTTTTTAACGGCAAAGTTACCGAAGGTCTTTTTCACCGCGTCCTTATCGGTTTACATCATATCCTCTCTTCAACTTTTTTATGTCGTTTTGCCGATTTTATGCGATATAAAAAATGCTACAGTATGATTGAGCCATAAAAAAGCAGTGCGCCATACACAAATAGCGCACTGCTGTGAGATCAGAGTCTATGGGAACAGAATTTACTGTGAAATAAATATTTTTTTAGTGCCGCCATCTGAATAGAGCACTATGTTTACACCGCGTACCGGCTGTGAGTGCATTGTGCCGTTCAGATCATAATATCCGATCACAGTGACGCATCCATCATTCGTCATGCTGATTGCACCAGCTGCCTCATCGGTTGTAAAAGTTTTAATTTCACCATAATAAGCATCCGCAACGGTTATGACGAAACTACGCAGACCATATACTGTAGAGGGCTGCAGGTTTTCAATAGTGGCCGACATTACTTGCCCTGAGGCCGACACGGTGTTCCGTTGGGCCGGAACGTTTTCAGTTCCTCGCATCACGGCACCTGCAGGATTTTCAATCCAATACTCAAACCCCTGTGAGATTATTTCGTCTGAGCCGGGCATCGCGTATCCCCTAACCATTGCTGACGTATGGGTCAATTCCGTCACTTCATAAGTGTGGACAGTAGGTTCAAAATAGCTGAAGTCTGACGGATCGAAAGTAACCCATTCCCCATAGGTGTAGGCGCCTTCGGCATCTTTATAAATTGCTCTGACATTATAGTAGCTTGTGGATTGCAGATTGTTTATATAGCCTTCAACAATACCGTCGTAGATTGCGCCAAATCCCTCCGACGGTTTTAACGAGGATGGGGCATCGTATCTGATCCACTGAAAACCTACACCCGATTCTTTGTCAGAGGCATTCGTTGCAGCGCAGACAACGGCACTCCCCTCGGCAATAACTTTAGGGTCAAGAGTAGTGATGGTCAGCCTGTCGCGTTTTAAAGGCTGCGTCACGGTTTTGGAATAAGTCTTACCAGGCGCATAGCACACTTCGACAGTATATCCATAGTCGGATACATTTACCGGTATTCCGCAAATATCGGCCTCATTATCTGCTGTATCGCTATAGCGCCACGTTGCAGATACAAGTTGAGTGTCGCCTGTGTCTATGTTCCGCTTCGCATGGAGAGTAGTGGGCGACACATCACTTATGGTCAGGCTTGTGCTGATATCTTTTGTCCGTGCGTTCAGCTTGTAGGAACGTTGCATGGCGCCTGATTTAAGCACAACTGTAAAAGAGTGGTCGGTGTTCGGTGCCAGGCCTGTGATTTCCTGTGGGGAATCTTTGCTGACAGGATTAGATGAATAGCTTGCCTCGTCGTACAGCAGGTTATAGCCTGTGCCATATGCGCCTTCTATCGAGACCGTCGACTCAGTGGCGTTATAGCTTAAGCGAAGCTCTTTCATATAATCCCGTTCATGTGTTACCGTAACACCTATCCGGTCAAGTCCGCTGTACCATCTTTGACAGTCGTACTCGACATAGCAATATATATAGTACTTATCCGCAGGCAAAAGTCTGGGAACTCTTACTTTGCCGTCAGTCGCCGGATATTTTTCATTGTCAATCTCAACACCATACTCTATATCTGAGGGAATATCGTTTCGCCCGAAATTCACGACACACACTATACCTTCTTCTGCATTGTTGGTAATCGTTGCGTCTATTGTCGCGAATGGAGTTTCGTATGAATTTAATTCAAGAACCGTCACGTACTCTTGTACATATTTTTCTACGGTCCCAATAAGATAAGTGACGTCTATCGGAGTTTGCAAATGTATTCCCTCGACTTTGTATACACCATTTACAGCTTCCAATGTTTGTCCATTACAACTTACATTGACAATTGTAATCATTTCAGGATTGTCTGCCTTAACCGTGAATCGGGCAGCATTTGGCTGCAGGCCGTCCTGTTCTATCCACACGTCCCTATCCGGTTCTATCTTTCCGTCCCAGTGCTTTCGGATTATGTCGAACCAGTTGGGCGAGCATTTTATCACCACATTCGAAGTGGAAACCTGACTCAAGCTTGAAAGAAAACTACTGCCGGGAATACCTCGTACAGAAATCGAGCCCGACATATTGATAAAAGCATCCTTTGCAATTTCTTCATCGCCATTAATGACAATCGATCCGACAAAGTCTTTAAAAGCCTGAGACTCGATATTCGTGATCGTCGGGGAAAGAGTCAGCTCATCTACACGGCCAAATTCAAAAGCGCGGCTTCCGATATTGGTTACCGGGATATCTGAACCCATTGCGGACGGAATCTGCACAGCGGCCTGATGTATGCCAATCCCCGATCTTACGGTTGCGGCAGGATTTGTCGCTCCCGGCACAGTTGTGAGAAGTACCCCATCCGTGAATATGGCCTTGTCGCTATCTGTAACATTAAATTCCCTGAGGTTGGCGTAGCGGCACCATCCCCCGGTCGGAATCTCTGTGTTTGAAGAAAACGATATGGTTTCCAACAAGGGAATATTTTCAAAAGCCTCAGGGTATAGTATAGGATAGAAATATCCATAGAAATAATCCCCCTCGTCGGCCACATAATTTTTTTCTGAAGCGTTAGGCACAACTTTAAGATGGTATTTGTGCTTATACGTACCGGCAGGAGCATATTTGTCATGGTAGGTTTCATCGAAATAAACTTGTCCTCCACGCGACCGGTAACAAGAGGTGGTATTGGAGTGGCTTTCGTTCAGTCTGATTGATTTTAGGGAGTCACATCCTTTAAAGTGGGCCGGAAGCGGTTCCGTTTCACATATATTGAACCAAATACTGACGATTTCGCTTTGTCCCGCGAAAGCATTGTCACGATAGCCGCGTGGCTTTATGCTCGGTGCATTGTACCAATCTCCGATGGTGAATGATGAAGGCATATATAAATCACCTGCATACACTTCTCCGTTTTGAGGCGCTACTACGTCTGCACTTTCAGAACCGCTCTGGATTGTCTTATAAGCATACCATACATTTTCGTGTTTGTAGAACGTCGAGTCAGACGACTGCGCTGCTTTACACATCAAGCCGCTCAAAAAGATCCATAGAATGACGATAAGTAAACATCTGCGAGAATCTGATTTCATATGTGTATCGTGTGTCATCGTGATTCCCAACGACAACATGTTAAAATGGTTGCAATTAGTCCTGTCTATGATGAAAAAGCGTAGGAATCTCACCGTAGCCGTTCCCGTATAAAGGCTCTCGCATTGCCCATCTGTGTAGAACGGCAACGTGCAGAGCCTACGCTTGTGTATATAATCATATCACGCCATGGCTATCCTCACGGAGACATGACGTATGAATTACATACTCGCAGGCGTCTACCGCTGCTACATCCTTGACACAGATATTAGAACTTGCGAGATTCTTATACGTCAAGAACAAGCGTAAGCAAACGCTGTTTCAATATGTTTGTGTCACGGCAAGCCGTGACGGCCGCAATCCCTATCCCCAAGCCCACAACCGGACTCTGCGGACGGTTTGCGACTGCAAATTTAAATATTAGATCTTACTTGTGCAAATTTCCGTTAAGAATAATCTTACTGTAATCAGTTGAGTTGCACTTGCATTGACCGGCATCAAAAATCAAATTTTGTATTTATGGCCAAATTTTGCTAAATTTGTAATTTTACGGATGTAAAGAAGCTATAAAAATTAATATGGATTCACCCGAGATACAACAAGTCAAACAGCGCTTCGGCATAATCGGCAACTCTCCTGCCCTTGTCGAAGCCATGGCACGCGCAATACGCGTCGCTCCCATCGACCTCTCGGTGCTCGTCACGGGCGAGAGTGGTTCGGGCAAGGAATTCTTTCCCAAGATAATACATCAGTTCGGTGCGCGCAAGCACAAAAAATACATCGCGGTCAATTGCGGCGCCATTCCCGAAGGCACAATTGACTCGGAACTTTTCGGCCATGAAAAAGGATCTTTCACCGGTGCCATTGCCGCACGAAAAGGATATTTCGAGGAAGCGGACGGCGGAACTCTGTTTCTCGATGAAGTCGCCGAACTGCCGCTTACCACGCAGGCACGACTTCTGCGTGTGCTTGAATCCGGAGAATTTCTCAAGGTGGGATCTTCAGTGGTACAGAAAACCGATGTAAGAATCGTGGCGGCCACCAATGTGGATCTGCTTAAAGCGGTAAAGCAAGGAAAATTCCGCGAAGACCTGTATTACAGACTTTCAACAGTCTCTATTGAAGTCCCCAACCTGCATGACAGAGGGACCGATATACAGCTGCTTGCGAGAAAATTCGCATCTGACTTTTCCCGCAAATATATGACAAAGCCAATTTCATTTTCAGAAGAGGCTTTTCACACAATGACACTTTACAGATGGCCTGGTAATGTACGACAGCTGCAAAACATCGTCGAGCAACTGGCCCTCTTTGAAGCGGGAGAAGAAATATCACGCAGCAAACTGATCGACGCACTCCCTGTCGACCATTCCGGTCTTTCCACTCCAGTCCAGTCACACCAGACTCATGACTATGAATCCGAACGCACCATGCTATGGCAGCTTGTACTGTCGCTCAAGACCGAGATCGAACAGTTGCGTCAGAGGGTCAACGCAAAACATTCCGACAGCAGCCATACCGGCGATTTCTGTGAGGTACCCCCGGTGACATCTCTTGTAAAATATTCGGACACGGATCTCCTCGGTGTACGTTCTTCCGCCACATCGCTCGGCGAGGCCGAGAAAAAAACCATAATAGAGACTCTTGCGCGCAACAACGGCAACAAACGCAAAACCGCTGAAGATCTCAATATCTCGCTCCGCACTCTTTACAGAAAAATTCAGGATTATGAAATCTAAACTGTCACGCACGGTGATGCTCCTGTCGGTCATCCTGCTGTCGCTCGTATCGCTTTCCGGATGCGTGCCGAGTTATACACTCAACGGATCCGCGATAAATTACGACATATACAAGACCGTCGACATCGGGAACTTCCCTATAAGGGCCTCTCTTGTCTATCCCCCGCTCCAACAGACATTCGAGAATGAGCTTCTCAACTACGTGTCGCGCAACACCCGACTTCAGGAAATCGATTCCAACAATGCCGACCTGAAACTTGAGGGAGAGATCACAGGATATTCACTTTCGCCGCAGGCCGTTGGCACAGACGCCTATGCGACCGAGACACGCCTCACCATAACGGTACATGTAAAATATACGGACAATAAAAATCCTGCAAACAACATAGACCAGAATTTCTCGGCCTACCGTCAGTTTGACGCATCGCTTATGCTGACGGACGTGCAGGATGATCTCTGCCAGCAGATCAGCGAGGAACTTGTGAACCTGATATTCAACGCCACCTTCGGCAACTGGTAACATCCGTATACATTAAAACCGCAATCATACCGACCACCTTCTAATCTCTGACTCACATTGGATAAATATCCCTATTTCATAAACCCGGCCATAGACGCGTTGCCGACAGCTACCGGCGAAGAGAGAATGGCTATGATACGCCGTATCGCCGTATGCGTCGGCGATGAAGCCACACTCCGCTCCATCATAGGAATTGATCCGGAAGAATTCGCCAGATTCTATCCGGACATGCTTCCCCCCGAGCTGACCACAGACGACACCATATCGTCGTTCATATCGAAATTTTCTTCTGAAAAGGCAGCAGAGACCCCACAGATAGAGGAAATAATAGCCGCGCCGGCCATTGACTATGCCTCGATGCTCGAACAGGAAGATATGTCCGCGCCCTTGTCCGACGGCGATCCGACCGAAACCTCTGACGATCCCACATCCGACATTATATCAAATTTTCTGCAGGTCGTTCCTCCGAAACAACCTTCTCAGAAACGCAGAATTCAGTCCAAGAACCAAACAGTCCCGCAAGAAGAAGATTCCGGCCTGTCGGAAGCACTGTTCAAACTCATGGTCAAAAACAAGAACTATAGCAAAGCTCTTGAAATTATTACCGAATTAAGTTTGAATAATCCAAAAAAAAGTATTTACTTTGCATACCAAATGCGATTTCTCAAGAAATTGATTAAAAATCAGAAAAATGGAGGTTAATACCTTCCCTCACCTTGAAAATCGGCATTTCTTTATCAAATCAAAAGATAAAATTAACATTTTTTAAGATATGTATATCTTTCTCTGCATTCTAATCGTAATCGCAAGTGTGCTCCTCGTCGGAGCAGTGCTCATCCAGAAATCAAAGGGAGGCGGTCTTGCCTCTGATTATTCAAGCGGCAACCAGTATCTCGGCTACCGTAAGACAACCGACTTCATAGAAAAAGCCACATGGGGTCTCGCGATCTTTATCTGCGTGCTCTCGATATGCGCTTCTTTCGCAGTGAAGACTCCGGTGAACGTTTCAAACATCACTCCTGCGGCCGCACCCGCGCCCAACAGCGCTGCGCCGGCTCCCACATCACTTCCCGCCGCACAGAAAGCCACTCCGGCGCCCACTCAGCAGGCAGCTCCCGCAACACCTGCAAAAACTGCAGAATAAATTTAACTGACGACATAAAAGAGGGAAGGATTATCATCTGATAATCCTTCCCTCTTTTATTATCCTTAATTCCATAATTCCATCAGATGTGCCTGAGCGGCATTTCCCCCCACCTGAGTTTTTTGCGCAAGACCTCCGCAAAGTCGGATCCTGCAGGTTGAACCACATTGACGAGAAATGGCGATTTCCTGATAATAAGTTCCGACCCATCCGAGGGAACCGTAAATGTCCGGCCGTCCATTCCGACATGGCATTCCTCTCCCCGCGAACTGACGACAAGGCGCAATTCCGAATCCGCCCCGATCACAAGCGGCCTCAGTGTAAGCGAATGAGGCGCGATCGGCGACAATACGAAACATTCCACGACAGGCTGCAATATCGGACCGCCGCAAGACATATTATAGGCAGTACTGCCCGTCGGANNGGAGTAGACACCACAAGACCGTCCGCCTGATACTCAGCCAGATAATGTCCGTCGACATAGGCATGGATGCTTACCATCGAGGTGGTATCGCCCTTTGCTATCGATATCTCATTGAGCGCGAACAGGCCGAATCCTTCGGGAAGCCAGCATGACTCAACCTGGAGAGTGATGCGCGGTGAGACATCGCAATTACCTTTTACAGCAGACATAGCCTCCTCCTGATCCGCAAGAGAGACACCGGCAAGATACCCGAGATGACCGGTATTGATACCCATTACAGGTGTCTGTCTCGCACCCACCCAGCTTGCAGCGCGAAGAAAGGTACCGTCTCCTCCGGCACTGAGCACAAGATCAATTCCCGACGGAAATTCCGACACCAGGGAAAATCCCGAGACATTCAATCCTCGCGCCGAGAGATATGAGGCGAATTCCTCTTCAATACATATCCACAGGTCTTCCTTGCCAAGAGATATTAGAAATCGTTCAAGATCCGCCATCGATTCATCCTGACGGTCATTTCCAAAGACTGCTATCCGTCTCATTGCAGATCAATTTAATCACTGAATTACACGTTGATGAGAGTCTGCAGGGCAAGCAGACGTTCAAGAGCGACCGAGTTCTCCACATCGGCGTGGCCATAGACATTTTTCACCTCATAGCCATAACGTTCAAGACTATGGACAGTCGCGACGGGATCATCACAACGCACCCGCAATATGACTTGCAGATGACCGTCGTTACCCGGTGTGGTCAGAAGATCGACCAGATGAATATCCGTATCTTCAACGGCTCTCGCTATATGAGAGGCACTATAATCGGCCGGCGCGCATTCGAACTCTATGACGCTACAGTCATAACGCGGCGCTATCATGCGGCCGAGAGCCTCGAGAAGTGACGTCTGGTCTATTATCGCACCTTCCTCTCCACCCGTTACCCTGAGTTCACGAGCAGGAGAGTCAAGCAGCTGCGGCAGCACATCGAGCAGGTGCGCACCGCTGTCGACCGCCGCGACCGGCATGTCTGACTCATATTTTCTTACCGGTGATACTGCATCTCTTGCTGTCATACTAATATTTTATTTTAAAGACTTCTGATTTTGTCAGATTTTTAGTAAATTTGCCTTTCAGTTGAAAACGTGCCGTTGTCTCTTTTATTATAAACGAATGAAACAGCAGGCCGTTTAGAAACCGTTTAATTCAGACCGTTTCCCGATCACCTATTAACTCAAGCAAATTTCATGCCTAATTATGACAAGATTAAGTGTCAATATCAACAAAGTGGCCACACTGCGCAATGCTCGTGGAGAGAACATTCCTGATGTAGAGCGTTTTGCCATTGACTGCGAACGTTTCGGAGCACAAGGCATCACCGTGCATCCGCGTCCCGACGAACGTCATATCACACGCCGCGATGTCGAAATCCTTTCCAAGACCGTGACCACGGAGTTCAATATCGAAGGCTATCCTTCACAGGACTTCATCGATCTTGTGATCAAGGCTGCCCCCACGCAGGCGACCCTTGTACCTGATGCTCCCGACGCACTGACAAGCTCGGCAGGATGGAACGTGGTGGAAAACCGCGAATTTCTCCGCGAGGTGGTCGGCCGTCTGCGCAATGCCGGCATAAGAGTGTCGATTTTCGTTGATGCCGATCCGGACCAGATACACGCGGCAGCCTCTATCGGAGCGGATCGCGTGGAATTGTACACAAAACCTTATGCCGACGAATTCCCTGCGGATCCGGACAAAGCCGTGGCTCCGTTCGTGAAGGCATCGGAAGAAGCACGCCGCCTGGGCATAGGCCTCAATGCCGGGCATGACCTCAATCTGCAGAATCTGAAATTCTTCAAACAGTCATTGCCGCTTCTCGATGAAGTCAGCATAGGCCATGCTATTATTTCCGACGCGCTCTACCTCGGCATTCAGGAGACAATCCGCTCATATCTGGCATGTCTGAAATAATTTTGAACAGTTACTTAACACCCACAACATACATAAAATTATGCAAACTCTTTCGTTCTGGTCGCTCGTAATGGACGGCGGCTACATCATGATTCCTCTCGCTCTGTTGCTTCTGGTGACAGTCTATGTCTTCACCGAGCGTTCGATTGTCATCGGCAGGGCCGCAAAGGAAGACAATTCGTTCATGAACCGTATCCGCGATTATGTCCATGACGCAGACATCGAATCCGCACGCAATCTTTGCAAGAAAACCGATACACCTTACGCCAGACTGATTGACAAGGGCCTTTCGCGCATCGGACGGAACATGAATGACGTGCTCGTCGCCATAGAGAATACCGGCAACATCGAGATCGCGAATCTCGGCAAAGGACTCCCCTGGCTGTCGACAACGGCCGCCGGCGCGCCCATGCTCGGATTCCTCGGTACGGTAGTCGGAATGATCGATGCATTCTTCTCTCTTGCCAACGCAGGCACATCAGCCAATATCACAGTGCTGTCAAGCGGTATATATCAGGCGCTTGTCACTACTGTCGCCGGTCTTGTGGTGGGTATCATAGCGCTTTTTGCATATAACTATCTCGTGGCCCGGATCAACCGTGTCATGAATGCCATGGAGACCAAGACAATGGAGTTTATGGATCTTCTCAACGAACCCGTCTGACCGGAAAAATAAGAAGCTGTTTAAATTAACATCAATCATAAAGCAATGGCTTTAAAAAGAAATTTTCAGTCTCTCGATACATTCTCCATGTCATCGATGACTGATGTGATATTCCTGTTGCTCATATTCTTCATGGTCACGTCGACCATAATTTTCCCGGCTGCCATAGATGTCAACCTTCCGCAAAGCAGCGAGCAGACATCTGTCAAACCGGTTACGGAAGTCTATATCGATGCGGAAAGCAACCTTTTTATTGTCGCCGACCGCAACGACTCGACCCACTTGCTCAGCATACCCAAGGAAGTCACATTCGAGACTCTCGAGGCGGAACTCACCCGGATCCAGCACACGGACTCGACTCGCGCCATAGCGCTCTATGCCGATTCGGTGGTAGACTACGGCAAGGTTGTCAAGGTTCTTGACATGGCGGCGCGCAACAAGATGAAAATGGTGCTCTCCACGAGAGCACGCCAGCAGGATTGACAGATGTCTGACACAAACAATAAAAATAAAGATTCCATTATTGCCGCAGCAGTCACGTTTGCCGTGGCACTTCTGCTTCTGCTTTTTCTCTTTTTCGGCGGAATGACTTTCGACCGCTCCCAACTCGCGGCATCCTCTATTCCGGAAATTGCTCCCGAAGAGGAAGAATTATTTATTGAACCGGAAATCCTACAGGATCTCGGCGAGGAAAATGCAATTACGGAAGACGCTCCCGCACCTGCGTTCAAAGGAGAACCCCGACAGGCAGACGAAGAACAGACAAAACTTGTAGTTCCCGGGAAGAATGAGAAGCCTGCCCCTCCGGTAGAAAAACCGGTGACCAAACATAAGGAGAGTCCCGTAAAAGCTACCGAACCGCCAAAGACAAGCGAAGAAAAGAAGACCGTGACATCTAAAATGGCCAACAAATTCCCCGGCCGGAACGGCACCTCCTCAGGCACANNAGCGGAGCCGGAGGAACAGGAGTCGGAATATCCGGAAGCGTCTCCGGCCGTACTTTCAAAGGTTGTCCCAAGCCGAGTGTGGAACTCCAGAACAAAGTCGTGGTGGAAGTACGTGTCACCATCGATGCGGCCGGACGTGTGACCGCCGCTACGGCAAGAAGCAAATCCGGCAAAGCCTCCGCATCAATATTGCGGGCTTGCGAACAGGCGGCACGCGGAGCCCGCTGGAGCGAGGACAAAGACACTCCGTCGGCCAAAGGAACCCTTACATTTACAATAACTCCACGATAACTGTCTAAATTCAGACAGATTTTCAAGTTATCTTTGAATCACGAATATTTCTATAAACTATACTGACATCATGCTCGAATTAGGAACCCCCTTCACCGCGCGCGGTAAAAAAGCCATTCTGCTCGGAAGCGGTGAACTCGGTAAAGAAGTGACAATAGAACTGCAGCGTTACGGCGTAGAGGTCGTGGCGCTCGACAAATACGCAAACGCGCCGGCCATGCAGGTGGCCAACCGTTCGATTGTCGTATCGATGCTTGACGGAGACGCTCTCCGCCGCATTGTAGAAGAGGAAAAACCGGATTACATTATTCCGGAAATAGAAGCGATAGCCACACCCACACTTATAGCTCTTGAAAAAGAGGGCTGGAATGTAGTGCCCACGGCCCGTGCCACGTTCATTACCATGAACCGCCGGGAAATAAGGACGCTTGCCGCCGTGGAGCTCGGGCTTCCGACATCTCCGTTCGAATTTGCGGATACAGAAGAGGAATATCTCGCTGCGGTAAAACGAATAGGAATACCCTGTGTGGTCAAGCCTGTCATGAGTTCATCGGGCCACGGACAGAGTCTTGTACGCAATGAATCCCAGATCGCGGAAGCATGGCGCGAGGCTCAGGAAGGCGGCCGTGCCGGAGGCGGAGCCGTGATTGTGGAAGGATTCGTTGACTTTGACTATGAAATAACTCTCCTCACAGTCCGTCACATCGGCGGCACGTCATTCTGCGAACCGATCGGTCACTATCAGGAAAACGGAGATTACCGCCGCAGCTGGCAACCACAACCCATGTCGGAAGTCGCTGTTGCCAAGGCCCGGGAAATCGCGAAGAAAGTAACCGACGCACTCGGAGGCTACGGTATATTCGGAGTTGAGTTCTTCATCAAAGGTGACGACGTGATATTCTCGGAACTCTCGCCACGTCCGCATGATACAGGCATGGTGACTCTCATATCACAACATCTTTCGGAATTCGCGCTTCACGTGGAAANNAGATCAGATTCTACGGACCTTCGGCAAGCCGCGCTTTGCTCGCCGAAGGAAATTCCACAGACATTGCCTTCACAGGCATAGAGAAAGCTCTTGCCATTCCGGGCACCGACATGCGAGTTTTCGGCAAACCCGAAGTCAAAGGACACCGCCGCATGGGTGTTATGCTCGCCACAGGCTCTACGGTCAAAGAGGCATGCGACAAAGCCGAACGCGCAGCCGCCGAAATCCATATCGACTGCAAGTAAAAATTAAAATACTACGAGAAAACAGGCGTTGTGAGAGGCCGTCCTCCCGCAACGCCTGTTCTTTACAACCAAGATCCCTACGCACAGAATTGAATCTAAATTACTTATTGTTCTTTGTCAACTTTACGGAGAGTTTTCTCCATCAATTTATCATAAGCCTGACCTCGGGGTACAAGATAACGAAAAAAAAGTTCGTCTTCGACAATTTCAACATGAAAAGTAAAAAAAGCCCGTCTTGAACCTACCCTTATCCTGTAGACATTGTCATAGTTGACCAACTTCTTACAGTCTGTAATGTCATTTATACAAGATGCACCCTCTACTTCATCAAGCATTTGCAATGCGGATTTCAGCTCTTTTCCTGACAGGCGCTGTAACGACTTTCCGAAATCTTAGGACAATCTATACTTCATCAGACTTAACCTTTCTACGCAATTTATCTAATAAAGAATTTTGCTCAGACAATGACAACATCTCATTGCCCTCAGGTGCGGTTTCTAACAAATATGCATAAATAGCATCGTCATCAGATTCTTCTACTGAACTAATCACAAGATTTTCAATCAACTTCTTGACACTAGTGCCCATAGCTGCTGCTCGTACTGCTAAACGGCGGCAGACATCATTAGGCAACTCAATAAGTNNTTTTTGTGCTATCTTTCTCTTTATTCAAACTGATTGTAGCCATATTTTCAGGTTTAAAATTATATTGCAAATATATTATATATATCTTATATAACAAATTTTTTAACGATTTAAATTTGAGCTGAGTTAAAAGAAATTTACCTTCTGACCGTCGTCAACAAAAATAAACGTCACAAATTCCCACATTTGTCAATGGTTATTGACAAAATTCAGATATTTTGCAAAGCGTCAT
>DAAV01000145.1:4475-9317 GCA_001701295.1 Bacteroidales bacterium H10 | reverse complement strand
AATTCTGGTTGATGAGCTTAAAAATGCCGATATTAATCGTCGGGTTAACACGCTGGAACTTACCGATAATCAAGGCGAAAATCTTACCTTCGTATTAACGCTACATGACGGTAGCAAATGTGAGTTAGTCGTCAATGAGTTGCAGATTGAAATGCTGGCGCGAGCAATCATTCATNNTCATGCAATTAATAATGCGGAAATGCGTGAACTGGCATTACGTATTACCTCACTGTTAGATTTCCTGCCGTTATACGACGTTGACTGCCAGGACAATGGCAATCTGGAATATGACACCTATTCCCAACCGGAATGGAAACATAACTTGTTCAACCATTATCTGGCGGTGCTTTACCGCTTTAAAGATGAAAGTGGCAAAGAACAATTTAGCGGCGCAGTGGTGAAAACGCGTGAAGCAACGCCGGGTAAAGAAATAGAAGCGATCACTCGCCGAATGCTTGATTTCAGCCCACGACTGAAAAAACTCGCGGGTGTGCCATGTCAGGTCTATGTTCGCACCGTAGCGGCGAATAACGCCCAACCGCTAACCCAGGATCAATGCTTACGCGCGCTGCATCACTTACGTGTTCAATCCACCAGCAAAACTGCACCACAGGCGAAATAATCTCATCTTTGCTAATGCGAGGCTGGAGCCATCCAGCCTGAAATGACTGATAACGTGATCGTTGGTCATGCCGGATNNCCTGATAAGCGAAGCGCATCAGGCAATTATACGTTTGTCACCCAGCCTCTGGATCACATCAGTTCGGGCACTTATAAACCTGACCGATAATCTGGCTATCCGTCGGGACAAAACTGGACAACATTCCCTGCGACGGGCTACTGATGCCATAAATCACGTATCCGCCCATTGCAGCCGCCTGGTTGCGCAGATCGTTTGCTGCGCCGCGCATAGAACCGCCTTCTTCTCCGTGTTGCCCGGAAAGCCAGTTGCTTTGCTTACCTGTCGCAGTACCAATCAGCTGGCACTCTGCGCCTGGCTGCTCGTCCACAATGCGTACACTCTGACCGGCAGCACTCAATTCGTTGCTGGAGCTACAACCCGCCATCAGTAGCGCGGCACCGACAATCCCTGCTAAGTATTTTACGTGCATGTTATTCCCCATAATCAATGAGCTGGACGCCACTCGCGTCGTCCGTGTCTGAATCTTATACTAGAAAGATGACCAAAAGAAAAACCCCCAGACATTTCTGCCCGGGGGTTTGTTTATTTCTGCGAGGTGCAGGGCAATTACATCATGCCGCCCATGCCACCCATGCCGGGAGCGGCCATAGGAGCGGCGGGAGTATCTTCTTTCTTATCGGCGATCACACATTCCGTAGTAAGGAACATACCGGCGATGCTTGCGGCGTTTTCAAGAGCCACACGAGTCACTTTAGCCGGATCAATCACACCTGTCTCGAAGAAGTTCTCAAACTGATCGGTACGTGCGTTATAACCGAAATCTCCTTTCCCGTCCTTTACTTTCTGAAGGATAACGGCGCCCTCGACACCGGCATTCTCCATAATCTGACGCATAGGTTCTTCTATAGCGCGACGGATGATCGCAATACCCGTATTCTCGTCATCATTGTCACCTTTGAGTTCATCGAGAACTGAAAGAGAACGGATATAAGCCACACCACCGCCGGGCACTATACCTTCGGCAATAGCGGCGCGAGTCGCGGACAGTGCGTCATCGACACGATCTTTCTTTTCTTTCATCTCTACTTCAGAGGGCGCACCGATATAAAGCACAGCTACTCCGCCGGCAAGTTTGGCGAGTCTTTCCTGAAGTTTCTCCTTATCGTAGTTGGAGGTAGTGGTTTCGATCTGCGCCTTGATCTGATTTACACGGCTTGCTATCGCATCTTTAGAGCCGGCTCCATTTACGATAGTGGTATTGTCTTTATTGACAGATACCTTCTCCGCCGTACCGAGATCATTGATCGTAGCCTGTGCAAGCTGCATACCCTTGACTTCGCTTACAACCGTACCTCCTGTCAGAACAGCTATATCCTCAAGCATCTCTTTGCGACGGTCACCGAAACCGGGAGCCTTGACTGCACAAATCTTAAGGCTACCACGCAGACGGTTCACCACGAGCGTAGCAAGAGCTTCATTGTCCACATCCTCGGCTATGATAAGAAGGGGACGGCCGGACTGAGCGACAGCCTCCAGAATAGGAAGCATATCCTTAAGATTGGATATCTTCTTGTCGTAAAGAAGAATATAAGGAGAATCCATCTCGCATTCCATCTTCTCCGAATTGGTGACAAAGTAGGGAGAGATATACCCGCGGTCGAACTGCATACCTTCAACAACATCGACAGATGTTTCTGTGCCCTTTGCTTCCTCTACAGTTATCACACCTTCCTTTTTGACCTTTTCCATAGCCTCTGCTATCAGACGGCCGATTTCCTCATCGTTGTTGGCAGAAACACGTGCCACATTCTCGATCTTGCTGATATCATCATCGACCTCCTGGGCCTGAGATTTTATATTTTCAACCACAGCGGAAACGGCCTTGTCGATACCGCGTTTGAGATCCATCGGATTGGCACCGGCAGTGACATTCTTAAGACCGACATTTACGATCGCCTGTGCAAGGACAGTAGCTGTCGTCGTACCGTCACCGGCCTGGTCTCCGGTCTTGGATGCGACCTCCTTCACAAGCTGAGCGCCCATATTCTGGAAGGGATCTTCCAGTTCAACTTCACGAGCCACAGTCACACCGTCCTTGGTGATATGGGGAGCGCCGAATTTTTTTTCTATAATCACATTGCGGCCTTTGGGACCGAGTGTTACTTTCACAGCGTCTGCAAGAGCGTCCACGCCGTTTTTAAGCTCTTCGCGAGCCTTGATATTGAATTTAATTTCTTTAGCCATGATTTTCTTGGATTTAGACTTAACAACGATCTGACAATTATCAACCTACGATTGCGAGAACATCGCTCTGACGCATCATAAGATATTTGGTGCCTTCGAGCTCAATCTCAGTACCGGCATATTTACCATAGAGAACGGTGTCTCCGACCTTCAGAATCATTTCCTCATCTTTGGTTCCATTGCCGACAGCAAGAACTTTTCCTTTAAGGGGTTTTTCTTTTGCAGAGTCAGGAATGATAATACCTGCCATAGTTGTCTTTTCCGCAGCCGTGGGTTCTATAAGAACACGGTCTGCCAATGGTCTGATGTTCATATTTCTTGATTTTTACTTAAATATGTTTTATAATACTTGTTCACAATAAACCGGATCTCTCCGGATGCTTCCGTTATAACACCATAAGAGAGGCGCCCGGACATAAAAAGCAAATGGAACACGGATCCGGGAACCGGATTCCATGATCCATTTACAGATTAACAAATTTCGTGCCAAAAGTGTTCAGATCATTTCTTGACCAGAATATAACTTCTTTCCGGAGCAAGGAGACCTTTGAGACGTCCGTTTTTGACTTTGAATTCCTTATTATATACTACATCACGGTAAGTGCCATTAGGCAGCCCTGTAGGAAGATCGATGTAATTGGCGGATTTACTTATATTGACCATCGCGGCACCTTTTTTGCCACGGTTCACAAGCAGTACCTCGCCGGAATCACTGATGCGCACATCCTCCTTCTGATCTTTCATTGCGGTCCTGAATTTATTGACAGCCACAACCTCCGGATGTTTAAACTCGTCATTACCGCGGGCACCCAACACATTATTGCCATAATAATTGGAACGGGTGGAACCGGCCGGACGGCTGAAAAAGAGGGGAGTACCGTTCTGACGCGCAGTCAGGAATACCCAGCCGATGCGGATCTGGTCATCGGTTAGATGTGCAGACTCATGAGCGTTGGCATATGTGTCATGACTTTCAACCCATGTAGTGAGGAATTCCGGAGCTGCCTCATGATGATAACTCTTGAGATCAAGACCCTTTGAAGAATGTTTTTCAAGAGCCTCGCGGAGAACCCATCCATAACCGGATGCGGTCTGTCCGAAATAATCGGCATATTCCTTTTCAGGAACATTCTTATCCTGCAATACCTCGCCATAGACAAAAAGCGAGTCATAGGGTATGGCCAGTCTGATACCCTTGACAGCCTTGCGTCCTGTGGCCACATCCCAGAAATCATTTTCCTTGACACCGGAAGCCGCGTCAACGGGATCGGAATGAACGCCGATATGTTTTGCCGTGTCATAACGGAAACCACGTACGCCCATCTCGATCAGTTCGTTTACAAACTGCATATAATATTTCTGAAAATCGGGATTCTCTGTATTGACATCAGGGAGTCCGCCCGATCCCCATAATGTGCATTGCAAACGGTCATTATAATCACGCACTGGAGCAAGACCATTTGAATGGTACATTTTATCGCGACCTCCCACAGCCTTATAAAAATCATCAGAAACCGCGTCAATATCAAATGCGGTGTGATTAGGAAGTACATCCACAATAACCTTTATATTATATTTTGCAGCAGAATCCATCATCTGTTGCATCTGCTCACGACTTCCAAGAATATCATTTCCTATTTTCCAGTCAGTAGGCTGATAATAATAATACCAGTTTCCTTCCGTGACATTGTCATCGAAAATTTTCTTTCCGCTTCCGGCAGGAGAATAACATCTCTGCACAGGGGATGTCTGGATCATAGTGAATCCGGCATCGGAAATTTCCTTCATACTTCTTGCCATTTCCGAGAAATTCCAGCTCCAGGCATGGAGTATTGTCTCAGTATTCACGGCATCAGGATTGACCGTAACACGGTCTTTTGACATGGCAGGAGTGCAGATAAATGTAAGGCCAACTGCTCCTAATACGAATTTTCTCATTATAAAATAAATAAATT
>DAAV01000145.1:0-4459 GCA_001701295.1 Bacteroidales bacterium H10 | reverse complement strand
AACAAGACTCCTCCCGGGCTTTTGAACGACAGAAGGCGCAATGTCACTCATATAACGGTATGATAAAAGCTTTTAGCATACAATAATCAATTTAAAATTTATTCCTTATTTCTACGGCAAGATTCCGAATTGCACACATCTCAATAATGTGTGCCAAATACTAATAAAATTTAAATTATTGATAATTAAGCAAGTTACATTTGCTATTCACTTATAAATATATTACCTTTGCAATGTCAAAAAAGAATATCGGTAGGATACTTCCTAAAAAGAACATTACCTGACATGATACTTAAAAGCGTTTTAACAACCATATTCCTCTCGGCATTTTGCCTTGTCGGCACCGCGCAGACGGCCACCAATCCTTCAACATTAAGCGCTCACCAGAGAGCACATCAGCAGCAACTGGCAAACGTCAAGTCCTCCAAGATGGATCGCAGCGTTGTCACCGAAATGCTGAAAGAGGATATCGGCAAACGAGAGAGCGATGTTGTCAATTCGCTTAGCGCCGACAAGCAGCAGATGATAGCCGATTTGCTCACCGAAGCAAACAAACATATAGGGAAACCTTACAGACACGGCATGAAAGGTCCGAATGCCTTTGATTGCTCAGGATTTACGAGTTATGTCTATAAACAGTTCGGCTATTCTATCAGTCCTGCATCAAGAATACAATACACGGATGGTGTGAAAGTCGACAGAAAAAATCTGCGCAAAGGAGATCTCGTATTTTTCACCAGCAGAAGCAGCGGCAAGAATGTCGGACATGTCGGTATAGTAGTAAGCGCGGATAATGAAACCGGAAAGTTTAAATTTATTCATGCCAGCATAAAAGGCGTACGTGTGAATGAATGCGAAGGCTATTACGAAAACCGATATGTAGGAGCACGACGCATAATCACAGAATAATCACGTTCTGTAGTGCGTATACGACCAAGACAAAATACATATGATACATTATAGAGGCGGTTCATTCGAATCGCCTTTTTGGCATAATAATTGTTATAGATTCGTATATTATATGCAGAAGGTTGATCACACTGCACACCTATATTATGAAGGATAATAATTCAGATACAAAAAACATAATCTTGCCCTCCGACAGCGTGGATGTCTATGGAGCCAGAGTGCATAATCTCAAAAACATAGATGTGACACTTCCACACAATTCCCTGAATGTCATAACAGGATTAAGTGGCTGCGGAAAATCATCATTAGCTTTTGACACCATATTCGCAGAGGGGCAGAGACGATATATAGAGACGTTCTCATCTTATGCACGAAATATGCTCGGCTCTCTCGAACGCCCGGACGTAGACAAAATCACCGGGTTAAGTCCGGTGATAAGTATCGAGCAAAAGACAGTCAATAAGAATCCGCGTAGCACCATCGGCACTACGACAGAAATTTATGATTTCTTCCGCCTGTTGTTTGCAAGAATGGGTGAGGCGCGGAGTTATAAGACCGGTCTTCCCATGGTCAAGTACACAAAGGAAAAAATAATTGACCTGATACTTGATTCATATGCCGGCAAAAAAATCTATATTCTCGCCCCGCTTGTCAAGAATCGTAAAGGACATTATAAGGAACTGTTCGAGAATCTCCGCAAAAAAGGCTACCTTTATGTGAGGGTAGACGGAGAGCTCACCGAACTCGCCTACGGCATGAAGCTTAACAGATACAGCAACCATAGCATCGAGTTGGTTGTAGACCGTATGCGTGCCGACGAGTCAGATATGACACGGCTCAGAAACAGTGTGGAATCAGCTCTGAAACAAGGTGGAAGGATGATGATGGTGATGGATACGGAAACCAATGAAATACGCCATTTCAGCCAGGAACTCATGGATCCTGAAAGCGGTCTGTCATATCCTATTCCCGCACCTCACAACTTCTCTTTCAATTCACCGCAGGGAGCGTGCAGAAAATGTAAAGGACTCGGCTTCGTCAATCTTGTCGATCAGGATAAAATAATTCCTGATCGCAACAAATCCATATACGAAGGGGGTATAATTCCTCTTGGGAAATACAAAAATTCATTAATATTCTGGCAGATAGAGGCAATATGCAAGCTCTATGACTGTTCGATAAAAGATCCGATAGCTAAATTACCGGACCAGGCAGTAGATGACATTCTTAACGGCACGGATGTCAGACTTGATCTACGGACAGAGACAATGTCGCTGGCTGGCTATTCGTCGTCATACGACGGCCTGGTAAAATACATCGAAATGCAAAACAGCGAGGATGCCGGAGCCGATGCCAATAAATGGAGTGAACAGTTTTTCTCTAAAACGGTATGCCCCGAATGCAAGGGACAAAGGCTGAACAAGATATCTCTTCACTTTTATGTCGACGGCAAGAATATCGCGGACGTTGCAAAGATGGATATAGCCGAACTATACGAATGGACATTAAATCTTGAGGATCGGCTCGACAAATCAAAAAGAGTGGTCGCTGAAGAGATTCTCAAGGAGATACGCAGCCGGCTGAAATTCCTTCTCGACGTGGGTCTTGAATATCTGTCGCTCGACAGGAGCAGCGCATCCTTAAGCGGAGGAGAAAGCCAGCGTATAAGGCTGGCCACACAGATCGGCTCACAGCTTGTCAATGTGCTTTATATACTTGACGAGCCTTCCATCGGTCTTCACCAAAGGGATAATGACCGTCTTATAAGAAGTCTCAAGCAATTGCGAGACAACGGCAACACCATTGTCGTTGTGGAACATGACAAGGATATAATGACTGAAGCGGATTATGTCGTTGACATAGGTCCCGGAGCAGGGAAAAGAGGAGGTGAAGTCATGTTTCAGGGATCTCCATCCAGTCTGCTGGCATCCGACACCTTGACGGCTTCCTACCTTAACGGTAAAAAGAAAATAGAAACCCCTGCCGTGCGCCGTGAGGGCAATGGAAAATTCATCGAGATAAAGGGAGCTTCGGGCCATAATCTCAAGAATGTGGATCTGAAACTTCCCCTTGGTAAATTTGTATGTGTCACAGGTGTCAGCGGAAGCGGAAAATCATCACTCATAAACGGAACACTTCATCCTATATTAAGCAAGAAATTCTACAGGTCCCTTCAAGAGCCATTGCCTTATGAAAGGATAGAAGGAGTAGAGAATATAGACAAGATCGTAACCGTGGACCAGACACCGTTAGGTCGTTCTCCCCGTTCCAATCCCGCCACATATACGGGAGTATTCGCCGATATCAGGAAACTGTTTGTAGAATTGCCCGAATCCAAGATCAGAGGATATAAACCGGGAAGATTCTCATTTAACGTTTCAGGAGGCAGATGCGAGACATGCAAAGGCAATGGATACCGCACAATTGAAATGAATTTTCTGCCAGATGTGCTTGTTCCCTGTGAGGACTGCCATGGAAAACGTTACAACCGGGAGACTCTGGAAGTGCGATATAAAGGCAAGTCTATTTCAGATGTGCTTGAAATGACTGTAGATCAAGCCGTTGAATTCTTTGAGAATGTTCCCTCCATTTTAAAAAAAATCAAGGTTCTTAAGGATATAGGACTGGGTTACATCAAGTTAGGTCAGCCATCAAGCACACTCAGCGGAGGTGAGAACCAGCGTGTCAAACTCGCCTATTTCATCGCGCAGGAGAAGCAGACCGGCACTCTCTTTATTTTCGACGAACCTACTACCGGGCTGCATTTCCATGATATCTCAGTACTGCTTAAATCACTGAACAATCTTGTCGACAAGGGCAACACTGTAANNAAAGAGACACCGGCAAAACTCTCTTCATACTTGACGAACCGACTACCGGATTACATTTCGAGGATATTCGCGTGCTTCTTAAAGTCATAAACAAATTAGTTGATAAAGGAAACACAATGGTTGTGATAGAACACAATCTGGACATAATCAGATCAGCGGACTATATAATAGATCTGGGTCCGGGTGGCGGCAGAGACGGCGGCAGGATCATGACAGAGGGTACGCCCGAATACGTTGCCGNNGGAAATATTGTGGCGGAAGGCACGCCTGAGCAGATAGCGGAATGTGCGGCATCCTACACCGGGCATTTTCTGAAAGAAAAATTACCGGTCAAATGACCGGCAACAGACCAGCAAGTGACAAGATGAGATTCATGAGAAAACCGATATTTTCGATCTTATTGCCGGCATTGGCAATCGCCGTATCCGGTTGCAGGAATCAGGGAGACAACGGACAGGGGGAACAGGCACGCGCGCTGTATGAACGGAGTGCCCGGATCATTGTGAAATATACCGACAGTCTGGCGCAGGCACATGATTCCGCCACAATACTCCGTATGGACAAGAATTACGACGAAGAACTGACAAAACTGAATTACGACTATCCTTCTGACACCGATCTTGCGATTTCGGAAGGAGAAAACGACACACTGGCCAATCTGACACTTAAATACGTGTCACTCCGCGACTCCCTGCTATATCGCCTCGCGCATCCCCTCG
>DAAV01000082.1:7098-12683 GCA_001701295.1 Bacteroidales bacterium H10 | reverse complement strand
CAGGGCGCAGACCGGAAAATATTGCCTTTATGACTCCGCTTTCATGATGCTTTCTGATGAAATGGGAACTGTAGAGCACAAGAAAAAATGAGGGTACTGTCACTGCGAGTGTCGCCGCTATCGATCCTGCAAGACCCCATAGCGGGGAGGCGAATGCTGCAGAATAATTTCCGGGTGCCACATAGCCTATATAGGTGGCGGAGTTGATACCTATTGGGCCCGGCGTCATCTGCGAAATAGCCACTATGTCGGTAAACATCTGTTCGGAAATCCAGGCATTGTCAGAGACTACAATCTTTTCTACGAGTGAAAGCATAGCGTATCCTCCTCCGAATCCGAAAATTCCGATTTTTATGTATGCCCAGATAAGTTTCCAGTATATTGACATTTTTTTACTGCTTTAAAACCTGCTAAAAGAAGAATCGTATTAAATTTGAATTTAATACGTTTTAAATTAAACTACTATCTTAATGGTTTTTACTCTCCTTTTTGTTTTTAATGGTCCGCATAGGCAGCCACCAGCAGACAAATCCGCCGATCCCGCCGAGAATGATATAGAGTATAGGATTGGATGCAAATCCGAAATCAAGAGAGATCATCAGGGCTACCACGAGTGGAATCCATACCGTTTTCCATGTCAGTCCGGCAGCACGTGCCGATGTTACGACCGGCGCTATTATCAGGGCCACTACAGCTGGGCGTATTCCCATGAATACGGCCGATATAGCGCGGTTGTTTTTGATCATGTCGGGAGTTAGAAAAATAGCGATCGCAAGAATTATCAGAAAGGAGGGCAGTATCGTGCCTGCCGCTGCAACTATACCTCCTTTCAGCCCTCTCAGTTTGTCGCCCACTGCGGTCGCTATGTTCACGGCGAGAATGCCGGGAAGAGACTGGGCGATAGCCAAAAGATCGAGAAAGTCATCTTTCTCGATCCAGTGGTGCTTGTCGACTATCTCTCGTTCGATAATCGAAATCATTGCCCAGCCTCCTCCGAATGTGAATGCTCCTATTTTTAGAAAACTCACAAACAGTTGCCAGTACATATGTATTCAAGGTTTTCTGTCCATCTGGCGCCATACGTACCAGATATACGCTATTACGAAAGGAATGAACAAAGATGCGTAACTCATGGCTTTGAGCGTGAATTCAGATGATGACGCGTTGCGTATGGTCAGCGAACTCATCGGATCTGTGATCGACGGGAGAAATGCGGTGTCACCATATCCCGCGGCCCAGAAGAGCGCTATCACGGCGAGGAAGGTCCCAAAACCTGTAAACCATATTCCCGAACCGAAATGTTTTGCAAATACCGAACGTCCGAGGCCATAGAGCACTAATACAACACCGGTCAGCAGCGTGTTAATTTCCCACCAATCTTCCGTCATGTTGTGGAAATACTTGAAGTGGATCTCCGTGACAGATACGTTTCGGCCATCTTCTGTGATGACATCATAACCCGGCGTTGTCAGAAATACTATAAGGAAAGCGACGAATGCTATGACGAAAATTCCACCGTTGATGAAAGCGCGTCGTTTGAGTATGTCAAAAAATTCGGTGTCTTCTGTTTTATAACGGTTCATCATATACAGGCATGCCTGCATACGGGCCAGAAACAATACGGCGACTCCGAGCAGAAGGTTTTTCCAGCAGAAGATGGCTTCGAGTCCATGTGTGGGAGCCCATTGCGAGATGACGGGTGAATTTCCCGACAGAATGTTTTCCCTGTTCACGCTGAATTCCCCGCCGAAGAAGAACATGCCGACCGCGACTCCGAGCAATACGCAACCTGCGCACCCGTTGATGAACAGAAATGCGTCATATGTGCGCATGCCGTAGACATTCCCTTTTTTCTTTCTGTATTCATAGCTCACGGCCTGTAGGACAAAACTGAACAATATCAGGATCCAGAGCCAGTAGGCACCTCCGAAACTTGTCGAATAAAACAAAGGAAAGGATGCGAAAAACGCACCTCCGAAAGTCACCAGAGTAGTGAATGTAAGTTCCCATTTGCTGCCCATGGCGCCGATTATTTTGTTTCTCCGTTCGTCTGTATTGCCGAGACTGAATATCATAGACTGGCCACCTTGCACGAAAAGAAGGAAAACCAGAATGCCTCCGAGAATGGAGATAAGAAGCCACCAATAGTTCTGAAGATTTTCCAGTATCATGATTTTATGCTTTTTCCGGTGTATATAGTTGTTCTTTTGATCTCTTGTCGACATATCTGCACATTATGCTGACCTCTGCTATCAGCAGTAGTGTGAATACTGCCGCGAACATCCAGAATGTGAGCATTACAGATGATACAGGAATGTCGGATATAGCCGCGCATGTCGGGAGAAGATCCTGAATTGTCCAGGGCTGTCGTCCGATCTCCGCCACAGCCCAACCGGCTTCGGAGCATATCCACATGAACGGAACGGAGATCATGGCTGCCATGTGGAACCAACGTGCTTTGTCAATTAGATTCTTGCGGTATGCGAGAAGCAATGTCACTACAAAGAAGAGCAGGAAATAGGACCCCAGTATGACCATCACACGGAACATCGTGAATGTGAGTCCGACCGGCGGTATCGCTTCCTTGACATCTGTGAAGTATGCATAGCCGAAATAAGGATAGTTGAGTCGGAGTGTTTTTTCGGCTGCAGCCTGTGCGGTTTTGTCACCGGCCTTGCGGGCAGCGTCGAAATCCGCCAGTGCCTTATGGGCCAGTTTGCCGCGTTCTATTCTTTCCGCATAGCTCACGGTATTGACGGTGTCGCCCTCTGCGTTGATTGAAAATCCTTCTATGATGTCGGCTATGCCGGGCACAAATGAATGAATGTCATGATTTGCGAGTATTGACAACCCGTAAGGTATGGAGATCTCGAAAAGATATTCGTCTTCATCGTTGTCCCATTCTTTGTCCGGATTAAGGAGCGCGATTCCTGTCAGCGACTGACCGGTGTGGCCGTGATACAGACCTTCCATGGCCGCAAGTTTCATAGGCTGGTGTTTTGCTACCTGCACGGCCGAACCGTCACCGGTATACATCGTGAGCAGGAGACCTAAGAGTCCGAACCATGCACCGACTTTTATTGAATTGACCGCGAAATCCCAGTNNCAGAGCATATAGCAGCTTACGCCGATCACGAAGACTCCTGCCAGAGCCCAGCCACTGAAGACGGCATGGAAAAATTTGTTGACAGCTATTCCGGAGAAAAGAGCCCAGAAGTCAGTCATTACATTGCGCATCTGTGCCGGATCGAACTCCATGCCTACGGGATACTGCATCCATGCGTTTGCAACAAGAATCCACAGAGCCGAGATCGAGGCGCCGATAGCGGTAAGCCAGGTCGATGCAAGATGAAACCGGGGAGATACCTTATTCCATCCGAAAAACATTACAGCTCCGAACGTAGCTTCCATGAAGAATGCAACGACTCCCTCGATGGCCAGTGGCGCTCCAAAAATATCGCCCACAAACCATGAATAGTTACTCCAGTTTGTTCCGAATTCGAACTCGAGAATCAAACCTGTAGCGACTCCAATTGCGAAATTGATGCCGAAAAGTGTCATCCAGAATTTCGTGGCGCGAAGCCAGTTCTCGGATTTGGTTTTGAGATAGGCACTTTCCATGATCGCAACGATTACCGAAAGTCCCAGAGTGAGTGGCACGAAAAGCCAGTGGTAGATGGCGGTGATTGCGAACTGAAGTCGCGACCAATCGACCAGACTTGTCAGATTATCCATATAATAAGGGTTTGGTTATTTACAGTTCTTAGCTGGTGCCTGCGGCTTGATGACAGGTCATGTCCGACGGCACATAGAAATGCATATTCTGCAAAATTAATAAATTTTTACAAATAGAAAAGACAGAGGCATTATTTTGTTTCTTTTTTATAAAAGAATTGCAGAACTGTTTATTATTTCGTAATTTTGCAATGACGTGTTTTGCGTCGGATTTAAGTCAACATAACGACTTCACAACACATACAGCAGCTATGGCACTTTGGTTCGAATGTAAAGTAAGATATGATAAGATGCAGGAAAACGGTATGGTCAAGAAAGTTAACGAGCCATATCTTGTCGATGCATTGACGTTTACTGAGGCGGAAGCCCGTATAATAGAGGAAATGAAACCTTTTATTTCGGGAGAATATTCTATTTCTTCCGAAAAAAAGACCAAGATCTCCGAGATATTCTTTAATGACGGCGCAGACCGCTTCTATCTTGTAAAGGTCAACTTTATAAGCCTTGATGAAAATTCCGGCATAGAAAAAAAGACTGTCAGCCAGATTCTTGTGCAGGCTTCTGATTTTGAGGATGCCGTCGGGAAGTTCAAGGAGGGCATGAAAGGCACTATGGCCGACTATGAGATTGGCTCGATAGCGGAAACCATGATCATGGATGTTTTCGGTGCGAACCTGAATCCTGAGAATTAAATCTATCCGGAAAGATGATTGCCGACCAGATAAAAAGACTGCATGACGAACTTCCTTCCGGCGTGACACTTGTTGCTGTCTCGAAGTTTCATCCGGTCGAGGCTCTTAGGGAAGCATACGATGCCGGGCAAAGATATTTCGGCGAAAGCCGTGTGCAGGAGCTATTGGAGAAAATTCCACTCATGCCTGATGATGTACGCTGGCATTTCATAGGACATCTTCAGACGAATAAGGTCCGTCAGTTGATCGGAAAGACTGCCATGATAGAAAGTGTGGATTCCGAAAAACTTCTTGAACTGATTGACAGAGAATCGGAAAAAGCGGGAATAGTCTCGAATGTGCTGCTGCAGATACATGTGGCCCGGGAAGAGACTAAATTCGGTTTTTTGCCCGATGAGTTTCTGGCTTATTTTGCGGAGAGAAAATTCGACGGCCTTAAAGCCACGCATATATGCGGTGTCATGGGTATGGCCTCCAATACTGACGATATCGGCAGGGTGCGTCATGATTTTGCAGATCTATATTCGTTGTTTCGCCGGGTGGCTGACGATCAGACGCTCGGACTTCGAGGATTCGATACTGTCTCTATGGGAATGAGCGGCGATTGGAAAATTGCGGTTGAAGAAGGATCGACCCTTGTACGGGTAGGTACGAGTATTTTCGGCCAACGACAATATTGACAATAATCTATCCTTGATTAAAATCAATCTTTATTAAACAAAATAAAATTATGAGTAAGACAACTTCTGTAACGCATTCCGGCAATAAGGGCAATGTCGTGGCCATAGTCACGATGTTCTTCCTTTTTGCCATGATTTCTTTTGTCACTAATCTCGCTGCCCCTATAGGCACAATATGGAAAGATCATTACGGATGGGCGGGCATGATAGGTAACTTCATGAATTTTCTCGCATATCTTTTTATGGGTATTCCGGCCGGTTCGATGCTTGTCAAATATGGTTATAAGAAAACAGCCCTTGTCGCTCTTGCTGTAGGTGCTGTGGGAATTCTTGTGCAGTATCTGTCGGGTGTGCTTGGAGCCGATACTGCAACCTTCACTGTCGACGGACAGCCGGTAATGCTTAATTATCTGGTATATCTGTTGGGAGCGTTTATATGTGGTTTCTGCGTCTGTATGCTCAATACGGTAGTAAACCC
>DAAV01000082.1:0-7077 GCA_001701295.1 Bacteroidales bacterium H10 | reverse complement strand
GGAGGCTCGCTTAATTCCCTCGCCGGTACTCTCACCCCGTTCTTTGTAGGTATGTTGGTCGGTACTGTGACATCGTCTACAAGTATAGCCGATGTTTCTGTGCTCTTATGGATTGCGTTCGCTGTCTTTGTGGCATCGTTTCTTATCATCAGTTTTGTTTCCATTCCAGAACCTCAGCGAAACACTACAGGCAAGAAACAGAAATTCTCTCACAGTCCCTGGAGTTTCCGTCATACAGTACNNTGTAGGCATATTTTTCTATGTCGGCATTGAAGTGGGAATCCCCGGCGTGCTTATCTTTTATCTCTCCGATCCTGCTCTGAATCTTGAGAACGGTGTGGCTCTTGCGGGCGGTATCGCAGCAGTATACTGGCTGCTGATGCTTGTGGGTCGTCTCTCATCTTCCGCAATCTCAGGTTTTGTTACAAGCCGTACGCAACTTATGGTGACAAGTGTCACAGCGATAATACTCATTCTGCTCGCTATTTTAATAAGTTCTGATGTGCGCATTTCAATGCCGTCATATTCCGTCGAGGATGGATTCTCTATGGCACAGGTGCCAATAAAAGCTCTCTTCCTCGTGCTTTGCGGTCTTTGCACATCGGTTATGTGGGGTGGAATATTCAACCTCGCCGTGGAAGGGCTGGGCAAATATACCGCGCAGGCATCAGGTATCTTCATGATGATGGTGGTCGGTGGCGGCGTGATGCCCTGGATCCAGGAGACAATCGGCCGCAATGTGGGTTGGATGGCTTCGTACTGGCTTGTCATAGCCATGCTCGCTTATCTGTTCTATTATGCCGTCATCGGAAGCAAGAATGTCAACCGTGATATTCCGGTAGACGAGGAAGAGCAGATTCCCGACGCTCTCTGACATAAATAATCATTCAATTATAATTTACCATTAAAAACACCATGGATCTAACGACAATGAATTCGGCCGCCGACAATTTGCGCGTGCTGATTACCGAAATGGTAGAAAAAGCTAATTCGGGACATCCCGGCGGTGCGCTTGGCGCGGCGGATTTCATCAATGTACTCTATTCTAAATTCCTGGTCTATGACCCCAAGGACCCGAAGTGGTTCATGCGCGATCGCTTTTTCCTTGATCCAGGTCATATGTCACCGATGCTTTACAGCGTTCTCGCGCTGACGGGCAAGTATTCAATGGATGACCTCCGGAATTTCCGTCAGTGGGGGAGTGTTACTCCGGGACATCCTGAATTGGATGTGGAACGCGGGATAGAGAACTCGTCAGGCCCGTTGGGTCAGGGACATGTCATGGCCGTAGGCTGTGCCATAGCGGAACGTTTCTTTGCCGCCCGTTTTGGTGAGGTTGTTGCTCACAAGACATACGCTTTCATTTCCGACGGCGGTATTCAGGAAGAAGTATCGCAGGGTGCCGGTCGCATTGCCGGTCATCTGGGTCTTCACAACCTTATAATGTTCTATGACGCGAACAATGTCCAGCTGTCTACCAAAGTTGATGCCGTAGACACGGAAGACGTCGCAGCCAAATATCGTGCATGGAACTGGAACGTTCTCGAAGTCGACGGTTCTGATGCCGCTGCCATCGCAGGGGCGTTGCAGGTGGCCATTGACGAACGTGAGCGCCCGACCCTTATTATCGGTCACACGGTAATGGCCAGATCTGTGCTTGCCACAGACGGATCTTCACTCGAAGGCGCTGTCTCCACACATGGACAGCCGCTCTCGAAAGCAGGTGCCGATATAGAGGCTTCCGTGCGCAAGATGGGTGGAGATCCTGAGAATCCATGGGTGATACGTCCGGAAGTCAAGAAACTCTATGATGACCGTGCCGCACGTCTTGAAGAGATAGTGGCCGAACGGCGCGCAAGGTTCGCACGTTGGGCGCAGGAAAATCCCTCTGAAGCAGAATTGCTCAGACGTTATGAATCGCTTGAGCTCCCGTCGCTTGATTGGAGTTCTGTGGCGTTGAAACCGGATCAGCCTACACGAGTGGCTTCTTCCGCATGCCTCGGTTTCCTCGCAGAGCATATCGGCAACATGATTGTATCGAGTGCCGACCTTGCCAATAGCGACAAGACCGACGGATTCCTTAAGAAGACCGGCGAACTCATGAAAGACAATTTCTCCGGAGGATTCTTTCAGGCAGGTGTGGCAGAGCTTACCATGGCTTGCATAATGAATGGAATAGTGCTCCATGGCGGCATGTATGCCGCTTGCGGCACTTTCTTCGTGTTTAGCGACTACATGAAACCAGCCATACGTATGGCGGCGCTTATGGAACTTCCTGTCAAATTCATTTATTCACACGACTCGTTCCGTGTGGGAGAGGATGGCCCGACTCACGAACCGATCGAGCATGAGGCTCAGATCCGTCTTCTCGAACAGATGGACAATATGCATGGCCGTCCCTCTGTTCTTGTGATCCGACCTGCCGATGGCGCGGAAACCGTTGCCGCCTATAAGATGGCTATGGAGAATGACAAGACTCCGACTGTCTTGATTTTCTCACGTCAGAATCTTGAAGATCTCCCCGGTGAGAATCGTCGCGAAGAAGCCATGAAAGCCGAGAAAGGCGCATATGTGGTAAAAGCTGCGGAAAATCCCGATGTGGTGCTAGTGGCTAACGGCAGCGATGTGGCGCTTCTTTTGCATTCGGCGGAGGCTCTGGCAGCCGAGGGTATAAACGCGCAGGTGGTCTCCATGCCTTCTGTAGGACTATTTAAGAGGCAGGATGCCGAATACCGCAATAGTGTCATACCGGAGGACGTGAAAATATTCGGATTGACTTCCGGATTGCCTTCAGTGCTGTATCCGGTGATGCATGGTGAGTTTGAAGTCATGGGCCTTGAACGTTTCGGCGCATCCGCTCCTGCGAAAGTGCTTGAAGATAAATTCGGATACACTGTGCCCAATGTACTTGCACGTATACGCAGATTTCTTGGAAGATAATATTCATGATCAATAATGCGCGGAGCCCGGCTTGTCGTGATGACAGCCGGGCTCCGATGCGTAATTATGAAACAACCTCTAAAATACTTAAATTTAGGTATTGTGGGACGGTGTTGTTTTAGCTAACTTTGCAATGTGAAAAGGATAAAGAGATTTCAATACTTAATGACCTGAATCTTGTGGTAAATTATATGATACCATTATTCTATGTAACCGCATATATTCTATGTAACCGCATAGTAAAATATTACTCGTAAGCCAAATTTAAAAGGGAGATATTTCCGTTGAGGATGTGTCTCTCTGATATTTTATTTAAGTTGCAACTTATTTGTATCCGATAATATATCTGTGAATTTATCGGCTTATCTGAATCGAAGGTATTGAAATTTTTATTTCCTCCTTGCTTACAGGATGTCTGAATTGTATCTTATACGCCTGAAGGGATATGCTGCCGTCTTTGTTGCTTCTTTTCGCTCCATATTTGAGGTCTCCTCTGATGGGATTGCCTATGCCGGCGAGTTGCGCTCTGATCTGATGCTTGCGGCCTGTCATGAGGTTTATTTCAAGCAGAGAGTAGTGGTCCCCGGATTCGACGACGGTGTATTCAAGGCGGGAGAGTCTGGCCTCGGGGGTATTGCTGTCACATATGAAGGTCTTGTTTATTTTGCTGTTTGAAACGAGCCAGTTCTCAAGTATGGCGTTTGGTTGCTTCGGATGCCCCTCCACTACCGCGCGGTAAGTCTTATGTATCTCGCCGTCACGCAACATCCTGTTCAGGCGTTCGAGTGCTTTTGAAGTACGTGCGAATATTACGAGTCCCGATACCGGACGGTCGATACGGTGCACGACACCGCAAAATACATTTCCCGGCTTGTTATACTTCTCTTTCAGATATTCCTTCACCATTTCGGAGAGAGGTTTGTCACCGGTTTTATCTCCCTGAACGATTTCGCCCGCACTCTTGTTGACCACGACTATGTGGTTGTCTTCGTAAACGATTTCCATAATTAAGATGCTTCAAAAGAGAATCATGAATAATTTTAGAGAGTGTTTTAAATTCAAACACTCTCTTAGACCAGAAAACTGCCAGTCAGAATCCACGGCGGCGTATTTTTATTGGTATCATGTCGTCGGAAACTGTCGCGCCGTCAGGTAAGACAACGGCAAGATGTCCTCCTCCTCCCGCACCGAGCATCTTCCACGCAAGGGCCTTGTCGCGGATTCTGTCTATGTGTTCGGAGACTCCGGGCTGCATCATGGCCGGAAACATGGAGACCTGAGCATCGAAGGAATCTCGGAAAGATGCGGCGAATCTGTCAAGGTCTCTGTCGAGTATGGCGTTCCAGCACCTGTCGGCGGCATCGGTCAGAGTCTTCACCTTGGTCGGGTTGATATCTTTTCCTTCGACAACCGAACAACCGGGTCGGCGCGGAAACATAGGAATGAGCACTATATGCTGTTCAAGCCATGTCAACACTTCTTCTTCATGGCAGGATTCTATCCGGTCCGGCCAGTAACGCCCGTTGTAAAAATGGCGTGTCAACCCCGACATGCATATGCCGATGGCGTCCTGTGCCCCCGAAACATGGCCCTTGTTTTCAGGGTCATTCTCAAAACAGAACAGCAGACGGGCAAGCATCTCCTCGTTATAATCAGGCAATTCATAGGGCCATATCTTTTTTGCGGCGTTGCGTGTGGATGTCGACATACCTCCTCGTTCCATGAACTCGACTGTCGGTTCGATCGAGGCTGTAATGGCCCATCCTGCGCCATATTGCGACACGTACGGCTGGTCTATCCATGTTCCGGCTATGTCAACGCGATAAGGAAGATGTGACTTTACCTCTGTCCGCAGGGAGGTGGTGGATCGTGCCTCAAGACCTGAGGCGGGCTCTCGTCTTAGTTCAATGTACTCGATGCCTTTCTCTGAGCACAAGCGGCGTTTTATATCGCTTCCTCCGTCAGAATTGACAACGAATATGTCAGGTTTTACTGCATCCATTGTTTCGATAAAGTCCAGCATCCCGTTGCCCGAATTGATGAACGCGTCAGTGACATATCTGATTGCTTTCACCATATACAGTCGTTCCTTTTCGGAATACACGGTCTTGCGGTTCTTTAGCTCCTCGATTGTCTTGTCGGAACCTATGCCTACATAAAGGTCCCCGAACCGCGATGCTTCCTTGAAAAAAGCCACATGGCCGGAATGGAGCATGTCATAACATCCGGAAACAAAAACTTTCTTATTCATAAGTAACTGTCAATTCGTCCCGACGGTTTCGATTTTTTTCAAAAGGATTCCGGCTGAATATGTCAGCACGACGGCAAAACAGGCTACCGGTATCCAGAATGAATTTCCGATTCCATGATTGTCGGAGACATACGCTTGCAATGGTGTTATCAGAGCTCCGCCGAGTATCGCCATGATGAGTCCGGAAGCCGCGAGTTTTGAATCCTCGCCTCCGATACCGTCGAGTGCCATGCCGTATATCGTCGGGAACATGAGCGACATGAATGCCGATATCGATACGAGAGCCCACACAGAGAACCATCCCTCACCGAATATCACGCCCATAGTGCATGCTATGGCTGCAAGTGACGCTATGGCAAGAAGTAAGACCGGTCTCACATAGCCCATAAGCCATGTGAACAGGAACCGGAATCCTGTGAATGCCATGATGGAATAAAGAAATATCATGGAGGCGTCCTTTTCCATCATTCCGAGGCGGTCCATCGCGAGTCGGATCGTGAATGACCATACTCCAGTCTGGACTCCGACATAGAAGAATTGTGCGGCGACACCGTATCTCCATCTGCGGTTCTTCCAGAGTCTGCGGAACGTCGAGGCTATGTCAAGGGTGCCTGAGTCTCTGTCACCCGGCATTTTTACGAACGCTATGACGGCAAGTAGCGCTAACAGAACGAATCCTATGAGCATGTATGTGCCCGACACGGCGCCAAGTTCATGCCTTTGTATTTGTGCAAGGGCGTCTGCCCCCATCCCCGCGCGCTCTGCAGCATCGGATGCATGAAGTTCCGAAAGTATGAAATGTCGGCTCAGAAGTATTCCGCATATCGCTCCGACAGGATTCAGAGTCTGCGCTATGTTGAGCCTTCTTGTAGCTGTCTGAGGAGAGCCCATCGAGAGTATGTATGGGTTGGCTGTGGTCTCAAGTACGGCGCACCCTCCTGCCATGACGTAGATGGCAAAGAGATAGAATCCATATGACGCTGTCTGGGCTGCCGGATAGAACAGCATGGTTCCCGCAGCGTAGCCGGCAAGGCCGAGCAATATGCCGGCTTTATAAGAATGTTTGCGTATGAACAGTGCGGCAGGCAGGGCGAAACAAAAATAGGCGCCAAAGAAAGCGAACTGCACGAGCGATGTCTGAAGATCGCTCATAGACATTATGCGGCGGAATGCCGCCAGTAAAGTGTCGTTCATGTTGTTTGCCACTCCCCAAAGTAGAAACAGCAGCGAAACCAGAATAAACGGAATCCTGTATTTTATTGCGCTCATGTGTCTGGAGGATTTATTCAGGCAGTTCAAAAGNNCTGATGTGCTTCCTGATTTGCATTTTTGGCATCGGCCGACAAATTCTTCCCATTCCTGCTGTCGAGGCAGAACGGCAAGTCTTGACATGGCTGTGTCGAAATCTATGTTGTCAGGCATTTCCACGATCATTACCGCGCGGTTGCAATGAAGGTATATATCCATTCTGTCGATACCTACCGATCGGATGCCTTGGGTTATCTCCGGCCATATTTCGTCATGAATCCTGCGATACTCCGAAATGATTTCCGGCGAGTCTACAAGTTCGAGAATCTGAACAAATCTTTGCATACATTTCACAATTATATGAATATGGACCGACAATACTGCCGTCTTCTGCAAAATTAACAAAAAAAGTTGTAATGCACGCGCCGCAGATATAAAATTGGCGATTAAGTGTGCTATTTCAGGCAACAGCTTCTATTTGCGAATTTTTACGGCATTTCCACGTTTCACTCCGAATTTTATATTGATTCCGAATTTACATTGGCTCTAAATTTATAGAATCGTTTGCTATAAAAAATAAAACTCAGGTGAATACCTGAGTTTTAACGATTTAGGCTTTTGTGGCGGGAGCAGGACTC
>DAAV01000059.1 GCA_001701295.1 Bacteroidales bacterium H10 | reverse complement strand
TTTCCAATATTTCAGGGACCATGCGCTGCTGGCGTATGGTCCCTGAAATATTGGAAATAACGCCCTGTTCATTGCACAAAGTATGTTAAAAAAATAACAATACAATTATCCTTCGGGAGAAAAGAGTGAAAAAGTTGCTTTTAGGGTGAACAGATCATAGAAGGAGTATATGTGAGATAAAAGATTTAACTAAATTGTAACAGTTGATACATATTTTTGTGATTTATGACAGAAAGTGAAAACGCACGAAATCTTAACGGAATATACTATATGTCAACAAAAATATGTAAATTATTGCGTATATGAAATAAAAGTACTATATTTGCGATGGACCACGAAGAATATCCCATCTATCAGAACTGATCTGCACCAGATGACAGTCGATCCCGGCATAACCGTTCTTTGTCCGGAATTGGAATTAACAGATTCAATCACTCTCTAATGGGAGCACTATAAAGCGAATATATTGAGTTTTTAATTTTTTGTAAATAACTTTAATTTCTTGACTTATGAGAAAATTTCTACTCATTTTCATAGCGTTCATAACATTTTCAATCCACGCCTCAGTTTATAACGCCAATATCAATGTTGAGGATTCAGATGAAAATAACTCAATAGTTGTTTTTGAGGATAATTTTTATCCCCGAATAAATAACAAAGACCTTATATCCATACCCTTATTATCTTTGAAAGAGCGCCTCTCGTCAAAGTCTTCCAACATCAGAATCAAAGGAGAGAATATACCGGATTACATTTTGGATTGTGCAGACAAGGCACGATCTTTATGGAGTTCAATTATTCAGGATTCACTCGAATGTGAAATAGAAATTCGATTCGAGCCATTACAATGTGATATCAAGACCGTGGTAAAATACAAAATGTATCAAGGAATCAACTATCCGAATGCTTATTATCTTGCTAAAGGACTGTCTTCGACTCTAACATCTGATGAAGATCTACTCGCCGGTTCAATTATAATTGACAGCAATACCGATTGGGATCCTTATACGGGTGATAATATTGATTTAACTAAAAAGAATCTTACATTCGGTATTATTAGAGCAATGTGCAGAATTTTTGGATTCGGCTCTCCTATTGTTCTAAATTCAGACCCAAATGACTATAGATATCCAGTAGGAATTAGAAATCACTCTATCTTCGATCTATTAGTCCAAAGATCTGATAACTCTCTGCTTAAAGATATTAATTGTAAACCTAATCGTGAAAATAGCCAATTGGTTGATTTTATTACTTATCCGAATGCTAAATTTTATGTCAAGGATTCGACTAATTCATATCAGCTCGCAGATCCTCCCTATTCAGCATCCAATCTGCCATTCTCCGCTCTTAAAGATGGTCTGATGGCTCCCGATGTGACAATAGGAGATCATATCTTACAGATAGATGAAGCAACCATTGGCGTAATGAAAATGATGGGATGGGATACAAACAGAAAAGAAATTATCGGTATTGTATGTACTGATACATTATGTGAGTCTATTGTAGATCCCATGCAATCCCATTCATTTGAAGTCAGAGTTATCAATAATGGCAGTCATGATAAAGTTGACAATAGCCTTAAAGGGGGGCAATGGCGATTATCAATACCATTAAAAAATAGTGATCAAAATGAAATAATATATTTCGAAGACGAGGACGGCTCTTGTACTGTCCCTCCATTTGGTAAGTTTGAAAACATCAACAAATATGCAGTCGATGTCAACGGAATTACAGAGGCTCGTCTGGATTATTGTTTTGAACAAAATGGTCTAAAATACAGAACATATCCATATGTATTGAATATTCTACGACAGCCTTCCATAGACAGTGTTACAATTATGGAACCAAGATGGATCAGCAGCAGTAGATATGTAATAGATTTTAAAGTTCGCACTCGGGGTGCGGAATATATTGAAGTTGAATCTCTTGAAGAATTCAGTCAACTCTCAAGATCTCAAATTATATATGAATATCCAACTGCGGAAGGTTCATCCACTGCATTTTTCTCCGAAGGATACGCGTGGCTTGTGTTCACAGTAAAGAACTCTGTCGGGAAAGCAGAATATATTGTAGAAATTACCCCTCAGGCAACTGAATGGTATCCCTTGGAAACAACAAACGGTGCGGACGTCAGTTTTTCAAAATCCATTTGGTCAGAGACAGATGGATTAAAAACCAATTATAAAATATATGATATGTTCGGAAGACTGTTATGGACAGGAAATGACTTATCGTCAATTACAGGTGTATTGCCAAATACTCCGGTAATCATCCAATATGAAAAAAATGGAGAAACTCGATCTATAAAATATATAAAACGATAACCATCTGATATGAAAAATAAAGTGACGATATGGCTGATTTTTATATGCCTGACAAGTATATCGGCATTCGGAGAATGTATAGGGGGTAACACCTACTATAACGATTCAAAGGTATTTTACGACTATACTCCTGACCAAACCACCGAGGAGCCTCCTGTTGAACCTATGGAGCCACCGACAAAACCAATAGTTAAAAATATTCATTTTGATCCATTGGTTTATGATTGGGAAATCGACAGTATATATGGTGATAGCAAATTATGTTTTGATATAGAATGTGAAAATGCAACCGGGCTTGAAGTGCATTTTCATGGTCGGGAAGATTTTTGGAATTCTGACATAATGGATAATATTTGGTATGAAGGTGTTGAGCTTCTTGAAATAAATAATACTAACCATTATGAATTTACATATGTGGAATTAGGAGATATCATTAAAATATGCGCCTATAACAAGAAAGGAGTAACCTACAGCGATCCAATATCTGTTAATAACTACCTTGAAGATCCTGCAATAATCGCAAGGCTTGAAGAACTAAAAGATATCACAACCAATGTAGATATTTCAATTTCAAATCTTTACTCATTAAAAAAAGAAATAATATTCTATCGGAATCACATATATATAAATTCTGATCATATAAACTCTGTGGATGTTTATACTTTAGGTGGAGACAAGGTTCTCGAATATGACAAAACTAACAATATACTCGATACGAGCAGTCTTGCAAAAGGAGTATATATAGTGGCTTATACAACCTATCAAAATGAGAAATTAACCTTAAAATACATCAAACAATGATGTAACGCAAAGCAGACTAAAATAAAAACCGTTACAATAGACGGGCCATGCGTAATACATGACCCGTCTATTGCTATTTATCTTGAATCTGTATTGAAGATTCCGGATTTATTTCTTTTTGGATTTGGGGTCGGGGTCTTCGTCGGCGTAACGGTCGGGGAACGCGAAGTGCTGTCGGGGACGGTACATCGCCCATATGACCAGACCGACACCAAGCAGAATGAACGGTATGCTCAACATCTGACCGAGATTCATGCCGTAGGTGGCGATCATCTCGTATTCAGAGTCTACCTGGACATTCTTGACATACTCGATCAGGAAACGGGGAAGAAAGATTCCGATGAAAAATACTCCGGTGATCAGCCATGGACGCTCCTGGTCATTACGCTTCCAGTACATCCACATGAGCAGACCGAAAAGCAGGAAATAGCATAATGCCTCGTAGATCTGCGTGGGATGCGCAGGAACAGTCTGGCCGTCGCGCACGAAGATAAATCCCCATGGAAGATCGGTCGGGCCACCATATATCTCACTGTTCATCAGATTGCCAAGACGGATAAGTCCTCCGACAAACGCTATGGCCACCACTATCTTGTCAAAAATCCATGAAGCAGGTTTCTTGCTGACGAGCCATGACCAGATGAACAATGCGATTATGAGTGCGATCGTACCGCCATGACTGGCCAGTCCGCCCTCCCAGATGCGCAGGATCTTCTCGGGATGCGCCGAGTAATAATCCCACTCGTAGAAGAAGACATGACCGAGACGCGCACCGACCACCGTGGCGATGACCACATATATGAGCAGGCTTCCGAGCCAGCTCTCCGGCGCGCCTTCGTGACGGAACATGCGGGCGACAAGCGCATAGCCGACTGTAAAACCGACAGCAAACGCCAGTCCATACCACCGTACGGCCAACGGACCGAACGAGAAGAGGACCGGATCGGCATTCCAGACGACTGCCCCGAGCAGATTACATATTACGGCACTCAGCATCTGTCTCCTACTATTTCTGCGGTGTCCTGAGCTATCATCATCTCCTCGTCAGTGGGGATGACCACGACCTTGACCTTTGAATCGGGAGCGGAAATAACGATCTCCTCACCACGCACTTTATTAGCCTCAGCATCGAATGTCACACCGAGATAGCCGAGATGACGGCAGATCTTCTCGCGCGTGCCTGTCTGGTTCTCTCCCACTCCGCCGGTGAAGACTATCACATCGACACCGTCGAGGACAGCCGTGTAAGCACCTATATATTTAAGGATACGGTACTCATACATGTCCATGGCGAGACGGGCACGTTCGTCACCGCGTTCTATGCCGGCCTCGATGTCGCGCATATCGTTGGAAATGCCGCTGACTCCGAGCACACCACTTTCCTTATTGATCATCTTCGACAGAGCGGCCGCATCCATACCGGTGCGCTCCATAAGATAGACAAGAGCTCCCGGATCGACATCGCCGACTCTCGTACCCATCATGAGACCTTCGGTCGGTGTAAGTCCCATGGATGTGTCGATGCTCTTGCCGTCGCGTATGGCAGTTATGCTGCCGCCGTTACCGACGTGGCAAGTAATCATCTTCGTACCCTCCGGGCTGATGCCGAGGAACTCGCATGCGCGCTGCGACACATAACGGTGGCTGGTGCCGTGGAAACCGTAACGGCGCACCCCATATTTCTCATACGCCTCGTAGGGAAGAGCGTACATATACGCCTCGGCAGGCATGGTCTGATGGAAAGCCGTATCGAAGACACCGACCTGAGGCACACCGGGCAGGAGGTCGAGTATAGCCTCGATGCCGATAATGTTCGCCGGATTGTGAAGCGGAGCAACGGGATAGCATTCCTTTACTTTCTCTATCACCTCCGGAGTAATGAGCACGGACTTGTTGAAATACTCCATGCCATGCACCACACGGTGGCCTACAGCATCGATCTCGTCAAGGCTCTTTATAACGCCTTTGTCGGGATCGGTGAGCACTTTGAAGACCTGGCGGATCGCCTCTTTGTGATCAGGCATGGAAACCTTCACTGTCTCCTTGCCGCCATCGGCAAGCTTGAACTTGATAAAAGAGTCGGGGAGACCGATTTTTTCCACTCCGCCCTCAGCAAGCACCTCTTTGGTGCAGCTGTCGATAAGCTTGTACTTTACGCTTGAGCTTCCGTTATTGAGAACTAATATCTTCATTTTCTATCAGATTGCCTGGTTGCATGTTACAATTATAGTATTGACGATGTCGTCGACAGTGGCGCCACGCGAAAGGTCATTGACCGGAGCGGCCAGACCCTGAAGGATAGGACCTACGGCACCTGCGCCCGAAAGCCGCTGTACGAGCTTGTAAGCGATATTGCCCACTTCGAGCGAGGGGAATATGAGGGTATTCGCACGGCCTGCCACCGGACTGCCCGGAGCTTTCATCTGACCGACAGCCGGAACGATCGCGGCATCCGACTGGAGCTCTCCGTCGAGGAGCAACGCAGGATCCATCTCATGGGCCAGACGCGTGGCCTCGATAACCTTGTCGATACGCTCGTGAGAGGCACTTCCTTTAGTCGAGAAGCTGCACATAGCCACGCGAGGCTCCAGTCCGGCGATATCGCGGGTGGTCCTGGCCGTGGCAATAGCTATCTGGGCGAGTTCCTCGGCCGTAGGATCGGGCACGACGGCACAATCGGCAAATACGAGCATACCCTCGTCGCCAAACGGGCAATTCTCGGGGAGAAGCATTATGAACGCGCCGCTCACCACCGATATGCCCGGCTTGGTCTTGAGGACCTGGAATGCGGCACGCAGCACATGGGAAGTGGGGCTGAGCGCGCCTGCCACCATGGCGTCGGCATCGCCGCGCTTGATCATGAGACAGCCGAGATAAAGAGGATTGCGCACCTGTTCACGTGCCTGCTCGATAGTCACACCCTTTTTCTCGCGGAGTTTCTTGAAGAGCTCGGCGTAAGGCTCGGTATACTCCACATCATCGGGATCCACGAAACTGGCTTTCTCGATATGCTGGAGACCGAACTCGAACGCCTTGGCGAGAATTTCATCGCGACGGCCGATGAAGGTCACGTCGGCAACAGCGGATTCAATCACACGGTTGGCAGCCTGAAGTGTGCGCGGCTCCAACGATTCGGGCAGCACCAGACGCTTGCGGTTTTCCTGCGCGCGTCGGGTAAGTCTTTCAAACAACGTCATAATATTCGATTTAAGAAGCTTCCAAGTCCGGAAACACATGAAACTGACAACAATGACTTTTATGCGGTTCCGGCAATTTGTTTCCCAAAATTACAAAAAATTTCCGTGTCTGACCAAAAATTTCTAACTTTACATTTCAAAACTTTCGCACAGCCCGGCGAAGAGGCCGGCGCCCAAGGCCAATGAGAATAGTAAAACGCTTATATCTCTTTATTTTAAAAAGCTTTCTGCCACTGTTCGCGATGACATTCTTCATCGTGCTCTTCATCGTGCTGATGCAGTTTCTGTGGCGCTATATAGACGACCTTGTCGGCAAGGGCCTGTCGGTAGGGCTTCTCGGAGAGCTTTTCTTTTACGCCGCCGTCAGCATGGTGCCCATGGCACTGCCGCTTGCGATATTGCTCGCCAGCCTGATGACATTCGGCAATCTCGGCGAGAAATCGGAGCTGACGGCCATCAAGGCGTCGGGAGTATCTCTCGTCAAGACAATGAGCCCGCTGATCATACTTATCTCGATGATCGCCGTCGGCGCTTTCTTTTTCCAGAACGACGTGCTGCCCAAGGCCCAGGTCAAAATGTGGACGCTACTGTTTTCGGCAAGGCAGAAGTCTCCGGAGCTTGAGATCCCCGAAGGCGCGTTCTACGACCAGATTCCTGGCTATAACCTCTATGTGAAGTCCAAGAACAAGGAGACCGGGATGCTACGGGGCGTCATGATATATGATGTGTCGAAAGGGGGAGACAACTCCACGATCCTTGTGGCCGACTCCGCGCGGCTGGCTTTCACCAAGGACATGCGATACCTGTATCTGCACCTCTATCAGGGAGAACAGTTCGAGAACCTGAGGGAGCAGAAAACAATGGACCGGAATGTTCCCTTCCGCAGAGAATCATTTCTTGACAAAGAGGTGCTGATACCGTTTGACAACAATTTCAACCGTCTTGACGAAGGAGGAATGCGCAACCAGTACGTCGGCAAGAACATGGCGGAGCTCAGACAGACCATCGACTCTCTGAGCGTACGCATAGACTCCATAGGCAGAGAGACCAGGACCGGATTCGAATACACGGCCTTTCCGGTGCTCGGCCGCGCCATCACGGGAGCGCCGGCTCCGGAAATGCCGGCACCTCCCGCAGGAAAGACCGTAAAAAAGGCTGCGGCCAAGCCCGAAACAACCGCACCGATAAATCTCGATTCGGCACTACAGACCCTTACCCCATAAAAACTTGACGCCACTTTCTCGTCAGCGACCAACGCGATCAAAATGAGAAAAACGGAAATAGAGTTCCGCGCAATGCAGCTGAATGACGAGAAGGCACGTTTCCGACGCCATCAGATAGAGCTGATTAAAAAATTCACTCTTTCGGTGGGATGTATAATCTTCCTCTTCATCGGCGCGCCTCTCGGCGCGATTATTCGGAAAGGGGGTCTCGGAACCCCGCTTGTCATATCCGTGCTTCTTTTCCTTGTCTACTACATCATAGACAACACCGGATACAAACTCGCACGCGACGGACACTGGATAGTCTGGATCGGCATGTGGTTGTCCACATTCATACTGCTGCCACTCGGAATC
>DAAV01000171.1 GCA_001701295.1 Bacteroidales bacterium H10 | reverse complement strand
AAAGGCGACCAGATGGGAATGCTTGCTACCGTCATCAACTCGCTTGCCCTGAGTTCGGCGCTGGAGGCCATAGGACAGCCCTCTAAAGTGCTTACCGCTATCGGCATGTTTCCGATAGGTGAGCATTATTCCAAATGGAAGGCCATAGAGACAATGGAGACCGGAGGCGTGGCCATAATATCATGCGGCACCGGCAATCCTTACTTCACTACAGATACCGGTTCCGCCCTCCGCGCCATAGAGATTGAAGCGGAGGTGATGCTCAAGGGTACCCGTGTCGATGGCGTATATACCGCCGATCCCGAGAAAGATCCGACAGCGACACGTTTTGACGAGATCAGTTACGATGAGGTTCTTGCACGCGGTCTTAAGGTGATGGATCTTACGGCCACCGCTCTTTGCAAAGAAAACAATATGCCCATCTATGTCTTCAACATGGACATTCCGGGCAACCTGAAAAAAGCTCTCGAAGGAGCTCCCGTCGGTACTCTCGTCACCGCCCGCTGATCATCCCTCTCCCTTACCGGAGCAGCGTCCTTCATCAGAGCAGCCTCTCTCCGAGACGCTGATTTAATCCGCTCCGGAATTCCTCTAAGCAAACACAAATAAAAACATACCATATGGAAGTAAAAGAATATCTCCAGAACGCCGAAGACTCGATGCAGCTCGCAGTCGAGTATCTTGATGACACTCTTTCGCACATCCGTGCCGGCAAGGCTTCTGCACGTCTTCTCGACGGCATACGCGTGGATTACTACGGTTCGCAGGCGCCCATTTCCAACGTTGCGAACATATCTGTGCCCGATGCGCGCACCATAGCCATCACTCCCTGGGAAAAATCCATGTTCAAGGAAATTGAGAAAGCAATCATCAATTCCGAACTTGGTATAACACCTGAAAACAATGGCGAGGTAATCCGTCTTTGCATTCCTCCTCTGACAGAAGATCGTCGTAAACAGCTTGTAAAACAAAGCAAAGCTGAGGCCGAGACCGCGAAGGTATCCGTGCGTAACGCTCGTCGTGAGGCTATAGAAGGCCTTAAGAAAGAGATAAAGAACGGCCTGAGCGAAGACAGCGAGAAAGACGCCGAGGCTGACGTGCAGAAACTTCATGACAAGTTCATAAAGAAGATCGACACCATCTTCGCCGAGAAAGAAAAAGAGATCCTGACAGTCTGATACTACGCCTCGGCTTGACCTCCGGCTCAGAACCGATCCGAACCGTCAGTCGGAGCAGCAAAGTCGGAGCAGCGTCTCTCCGAGACGCTGAATCGTTCCCGTCCGGACTTTCTCTCTATCTTCGGGGTCGTGTGATAAAAGCCAGAGGCTTTTATAGTCTTTAATCTCCTTGATTGAAAAGTGGTCTCTGTAATAATACCAGCTTATAATGCCGCGCGGTTTCTTCCCGAGACTGTGGCAAGTGTCATCTCCCAGTCGGTTTCCGATTGGGAGATGCTTCTTGTCGACGATGGTTCCACCGATTCCACTTCTGATCTTTGCGACGCCCTCGCGGCCTCCGACCCCCGCATCCGCGCTTTCCACAAACCTACTGGTGGACCTTCGGATGCAAGAAATTTTGCTCTTGATAAAGCAAAAGGAGATTACATAACATTTCTGGATGCTGATGATATTCTCCATCCCCAATTTCTCGAATATACTCTTAAGACAATGTTGGCGGTAGGTGTGCCTGTGGTGGCAGCGCCCTATCGGGCGTTTGATGATTTATCTTTTAAATTTTCTGCTCTGAGGTGAGAAGAACTTCCTTCTTCTATATTATTGAATTCTCTTAAAGCATTGGAATATGCTTGTTATCAGACAGATATTCCTTCCACGAGCTATTTTCTCGATAATGCGGTATGGGGAAAACTATATAAAGCAGATATATGGAAGAAATTGCGTTTTACTGTCGGTCTGTGGTATGAAGATCTCGATATTTTCTATCGTATACTTCTTCAGGCAGGTTCAATGGCCTTTCTGCCGGTTCCGTTGATTGCTTATCGGCAACACTCGGCGAGTTTTATGCATACCTTTTCTCCGCGTCGTGCCGATGCGCTTGAAGTTGCAGATAGAATGATTGCCAGTCTCAGGTCCGGACCATATTATCATAAGTACCCCTCTCTGTTACGTGCCGCTGAAGTCCGACGTTTTGCGGCTTATTACAATATACTGATGCTTATATATGCCAACAAGGCGCATATGCCTGATATCGAGGCCCGTTGTCTTGAGGTGATAAGACAGGACCGCAATTCGGTTGTCCGCGACAGGAATGCACGGATGCGCGACCGGATCGGAGCCCTTGTTTCATATTTGGGATCTGATTTCATCCGCTTTATATCCCGTTTCTGAAAATTCGTTTTTACGTCCGTTTTGTGTGGAGACGCCTCTGTCGCTTGTCTTGATCTGCCGATCGACATAGAAATACAAGGCTTTCACATACGCTGTGCGGTCTCCCTCTTTTATGCTAAAAAACATGATTTTTTATTGCAGTTTTTTAAAAATTTTACTTACTTTTGTACTCGAAGTCTCTAACCTCTCTCCCTGGGGTCCGCATTCCCTCTGAGAGTAATATTTTAATCACCAAAAAAACACAATAATGGCAAAAGTAAGAGGAGCAATCATTGTCAACGTCGAGAGATGCAAAGGCTGCAATCTCTGTGTTGTCGCTTGTCCGACCGGCACATTGGCATTGCAACCCAACGAAGTCAACGACCGTGGATATCACTATGCCTACATGGCCAATCCGGAATCATGCACAGGGTGCAGCTCTTGTGCATGGGTATGTCCCGACGCATGTATCGAGGTTTATCGTAAGGTCGAAAAGTAAACTAATCTCTAACCAGTCTAATCACATCAAGAAAACACAATCCTTATGAAAGAAGAGATAAGACTCATGAAGGGAAACGAAGCCATCGCTCATGCGGCTATCCGCTACGGTTGCGACGGGTATTTCGGTTATCCCATCACTCCGCAGTCCGAAGTGCTCGAGACGCTCGAGGAACTTATGCCTTGGGAGACCACAGGTATGGTCGTGCTTCAGGCGGAATCGGAAGTTGCAGCCATCAATATGGTATATGGCGGCGCATCCACAGGCAAAGCAGTCATGACTTCATCTTCCTCGCCGGGTATAAGCCTGAAGCAGGAGGGTATTTCCTATATAGCCGCAGCGTCGCTGCCGGCCCTTATACTTAATGTGATGCGTGGCGGTCCTGGTCTCGGAACCATACAGCCCTCGCAGGCCGATTATTTCCAGGCCACCAAGGGTGGCGGTCACGGCGACTATCATCTGATAGTCCTCGCTCCTTCTACCGTGCAGGAAATGGTTGATTTCGTCGGCCTCGGTTTTGACCTCGCGTTCAAATATACTAATCCATGTATGATCCTCGCTGACGGTATAGTCGGCCAGATGATGGAGAAGGTTGTACTTCCCGAGCAACGTCCGCGCCGCACGGAGGAAGAGATCCGCAAGCAGTGCCCGTGGGCGGCTGATGGCCGTAAGGGCGGTCGCAAACGCAATGTAATCACTTCTCTCGAACTTGAGTCTTCTAAAATGGAGATTATCAATCATCAGCTCCAGGCCCGTTATCGTGAGATCGAGAAAAACGAATGCCGTTGGGAGGAAATAGGTGTCGAGGATGCCGATTATCTGATCGTTGCGTTCGGTACGATAGCCCGTATATCCGACAAGGCGCGTGAACTCGCGGCTGAAGAGGGTATAAAAGTCGGAATCCTCCGTCCGATCACACTCTGGCCCTTCCCCGAAGAGGCTGTCCGCAAGGCTGCCGAAGGCAAGAAAGGCATCCTCGTTGTCGAGCTCAATGCAGGGCAGATGATCGAGGATGTGCGCCTTGCCGTTCACGATGCTCTTCCTGTTGAGCACTTCGGCCGTCTCGGTGGTATCATTCCAAGCCCAGAAGAAGTTGTCAACGCTCTTAAAGAGAAAATTATCAACAAATAATCACGCTTCCAAGTTATGAATATCGAAGAAATAATCAGAGAGGAAAACAAGGTTTATTGCAAACCTGAACTTCTGGAGGAAGTGCACATGCACTATTGCCCCGGTTGCTCCCACGGCGTGATTCACAAACTTGTCGCCGAGGTGATCGCAGAAATGGGTATCACTGAGCGCACCGTAGGCGTCTCGCCTGTAGGTTGTGCCGTGTTCGCTTACAACTATATTGACGTGGACTGGATCGAGGCCGCTCACGGTCGTGCACCGGCTGTGGCTACGGCGGCGTCACGCCTCTGGCCCGAGAACGTGCTCTTCACATATCAGGGTGACGGCGATATGTCGGCTATCGGCACTGCCGAGTCTATCCATGCCGCCAACCGCGGAGAGAATATCGTCATGATATTTGTAAATAACGCCATATACGGTATGACCGGCGGTCAGATGGCCCCTACCACTCTTGTAGGTCAGAAAACTGCCACCACTCCTTACGGACGCCGTGTGGATCTGAACGGTCATCCTCTTGAAATAACCAATCTGATGGCTATTCTTGACGGTACTTGTTATGTTACCCGTCAGGCCGTCCATACTCCTGCCGCTGTCCGTAAGACAAAGGCCGCTCTCAAGAAAGCGTTTGAAAACGCTATCGCCAAGAAAGGAACTTCTGTAGTCGAAGTCGTGGCTACCTGCAACAGTGGCTGGAAACTGTCGCCCGAGCAGGCCAACAAGTGGATGGAGGAGAACATGTTCCCCAAATATCCTCTCGGCGATCTCAAAAATCAGTAATCAATCCTCGAATCAACTATCATGAAAGAAGAAATAATCATAGCAGGTTTCGGTGGTCAGGGTGTGCTTTCAATGGGTAAGATTCTTGCTTACTCGGGCCTCATGGATGACAAGGAAGTTACATGGATGCCCTCTTATGGCCCCGAACAGCGCGGCGGTACAGCCAATGTGACTGTCATCCTTTCCGACGCGAAGATTTCATCGCCCGTGCTTGACAAATACGATATCGTTGTGGCTCTTAACCAGCAGAGCCTTGACAAGTTCGCACCGAAGGTAAAACCCGGAGGAACTCTGATTTACGATACCAACGGTATCCACAACCGCCCGACCCGCGAAGATATAAAGATCTATCCTGTCGACGCGATGGAGGCTACTCTCGAGATCGGCAACTCCAAGGCTTACAATATGGTCGTCATGGGTGCTCTTCTCAAGGCCATGTCCTATAAGCTTCCGATGGAGAATGTGATCAAAGGTCTTAAGAAGTCTCTCCCCGAACGTCACCACAAACTTATTCCTCTCAACGAGAAGGCTATCGAGAAGGGTGCATCCCTGATCTGATAAAGCACCACCTCCTTGTGGCCCGAAGATTGTGGCCGAATGATTGTGGCCCGAACGAAGTGAGGGCTCATAAAAATAAAACGGCCCGCGTCATCGACGCGGGCCGTTTTATTTACGGATAGCTTATGATCATTTCAGTGTGCCGGCTTCGGCCTGACGGATCATCTCTTCGTTGGCGGTGATATAGATCTCCACACGACGGTTCTGGGCACGTCCTGCCGCTGTTTCGTTAGACGCCACATAGTCTGCCATAGGCACGCCTTTTGCTGTCATACGTGTAGCTGATACGCCTTGATTTGCAAGGAAGCTCAGAACTGCGGTGGCACGCTCGTTCGAGAGTTTGTCATTGACTGCGAATGTGCCTGTATTGTCGGTGAAACCGAGGATCTGGACGTTCGTGTTCGGATTCTGGTTCAGATTGCTCGCGAAACGTGCCAGATTGNNTGTTTTGCCTGTTCGTTGATGGTATATTTGCCGGTCGGGAAAAGAATACCTCCCTCAAAAGTAACGCGGATGGCCTTCAGACCGGTGGTGGTCTCGGTGGTTTCCTCGACTTTTGCATTCTGGGCGAGTTCCTCCTCAAGCTGCTTTTTCTGCTTGTCCATGTGGTTGCCGATGAGTGCGCCTACGCCTGCGCCTACTGCAGCGCCGACA
>DAAV01000072.1 GCA_001701295.1 Bacteroidales bacterium H10 | reverse complement strand
CAGCATCCACCTGGTATGACGGGACCACCATGTGGACCGCCAATAATTCTTCCAAAGAGATAACTGTAGTAAATCCGACAGTCCAGGAAGTCAACGAGACCAATCCCTTTTCATATCTCAACAGTTATAAAACGGNNAGGTATATTTCTCCAAGCGTAAAAACAATAGTTCCTACCTTGTCCTTCTGAATCCTAAAAAACGCAATTCAGAAATAAAGGCAATCGAAATAGCGCTCAACAAGGAGACGCTTACTCCTGAGCACTTCATAATACGAGACAGAAATGACAAAATAATTTCCGTCACAATATCCTCTCTGACATTCAACAACAGCATCAAACCGTCGATGTTCACATGCCCCGTGAAATCCATGACCGGATTTGAAGTGATTGACCTGAGATAGAATCTCCCTGACAAGCAATAAAAATGAGTCTTGGAGTGTTATCAAAATAAAAATTCAAATTTGAAAATACATCTTATGGAAGAGATCAAGCTCAAAGTTCTGATAATCGGTTCCGGACCTGCGGGATGTACCGCAGGCATCTATACATCGCGTGCAAACCTCAAGCCTGTCTTGCTGGAAGGGGAACAGCCCGGCGGCCAGCTGACGCAAACCACCGAGATAGAAAACTTTCCCGGATATCCCAACGGTGTGCAGGGAATGCAGATGATGAACGAATTGCGCGATCAGGCCGTGAGATTCGGCACTGTCATCAAACCTCGTTCCATTGTAAAAGTCGATTTCTCAAGCCGTCCGTTCAAATGTGAAGATGACCGGGGGGACATATATATTGCCGAGACTGTGATAATCTGTACAGGTGCGTCGGCCAAATATCTCGGTTTGCCTGATGAAACAAAATATCAGGGACTCGGCGTAAGCGCATGTGCTACATGCGATGGCTTTTTCTACCGTAACAAGAACGTCGCTGTAGTAGGCGGAGGCGACACAGCCTGTGAGGAGGCCCTCTATCTCTCCACACTTGCCAAAAAGGTATATATGATTGTCAGAAAAGATTATCTCAGAGCGTCCGACGTGATGAAAAGANNCTTTTCCGTTGCAATACCGTTGGCCTGTTCGGAGAGGATGGGGTGGAAGGCGCCCGTCTTGTAAGAGACAAAGGCACCGATCATGAGGAATTCCTTGACATAGACATAGACGGATTCTTCCTTGCCATAGGCCACAAACCAAATACTGATGTTTTCAAAGACTTCATCTCGCTCGATGAGCAGGGATATATAAAAACATCGGCTCCCGGCACCGCCACAAATATAGATGGCGTTTTCGCCGCAGGAGACTGCGCCGATCCAATATACCGACAGGCCATAACATCTGCCGGAACAGGCTGTCGCGCCGCACTTGATGCAGAGCGATTCCTGATGGATCATAATGAATTTTAAGAATGGATCAGAAACAAGAAATATTGGATCGCCGCTATCTCAGGATGGCGGCGATCTGGAGTGAAAACTCTTATTGCGTACGCAGGAAAGTCGGAGCATTGATAGTCAAAGACAAAATGATCATTTCCGACGGCTATAACGGCACGCCATCGGGATTCCCAAATGTATGCGAATCCTCTGAAGGCGTCACATTCCCATATGTCCTTCATGCCGAGGCCAACGCAATAACGAAAGTGGCCCGGAGCAATAATTCGAGCGACGGCAGCACACTCTACGTTACCGCAAGCCCCTGCATGGAGTGTTCCAAACTTATTATCCAGTCCGGAATACGCAGGGTTGTTTTCTCAGAATTATATAGAATCACAGACGGCCTTGACCTGCTTCGCGAGGCCGGAGTAGAGGTGGTCCAANNTCCTCTTGACGATCATGATGAAGAATAACAGAAATATTGGTTTCGTATTAATCCCCCTGGTACTTGCCTTAGGTATAATCGGAGGTATATTTATCGGGAAACACACATCATTGCAGAAGGTCTCTCCGGAGGAAGAAAAGATCCGCATGATAATGGATCTTATCGAACAGCAATATGTGGACAAGATCAATACCGACAGTCTCCTTGACAAGGCAATTCCTGACATTCTCGCCTCGCTTGATCCGCATTCGGTCTACATCCCGGCCTCCGAACTTGAAGCTACAAACGATGACCTTGAAAGTTCTTTCGGAGGAGTAGGCGTAATGTTCCAGATCCTCAATGACACGGTCAATGTCATTGAGGTCGTAGCCGGCGGTCCGGCCGAAAGTGTTGGACTTTTACCGGGTGACATGATTCTCGAAGCCGACGGCAAGAAACTGTCGGGAGCGAACGCGACCACAGATCAGGTTTTCTCTACGCTAAGAGGAAAAGAGGGAACCAAAGTGAAGGTAAACATAAAGCGAAAAAGTTCGGCAAAACCTGTAACCTACGAGATAACCCGCGGGCAAATACCATCAAACAGTGTCGATGCCGCCTATATGATAGCGGATGGAACCGGTTACGTCAGAGTCAGCAAATTCGCACGCAACACCTACAATGAATTCTTCACTGCACTGGGAGATCTTAAAGCTAAAGGCGCGGAAAAATTCATTGTGGATCTGAGAGGCAATTCAGGCGGCTTTATGGATCAGGCCATATTCATGGCCAATGAATTCCTTCCCTCCGGTAAAATGATAGTGTATACCAAAGGCCGTACGCCGGAAAATGAAACTGTCGCAGTCAGTAACGGAAGCGGGCATTTTCAGGATTCGGAGATCGTGGTGCTTGTCAACGAGTATTCCGCCTCCGCATCCGAGATTTTCGCCGGCGCGATACAGGATAACGACAGGGGACTTGTCATAGGCCGGAGAACTTTCGGAAAAGGTCTTGTGCAGAATCAGATCGCACTGCCCGACAGTTCGGCCATAAGGCTGACTGTGGCACGATATTATACTCCTTCCGGACGCTCGATCCAGAAAGAATATAAACGCGGCAAAGACGGTAAATATGAACTTGACATATAAGACCGTTACAATCATGGTGAATTTTATTCGCAAGACAGCATAAAGCTGGATAAAAGCAAGGCTTTCGTCACCGCTGGCGGAAGAACGGTTTTCGGAGGAGGCGGTATAATGCCGGATGTCTTTGTAGCGGAAGACACTACGGGCTATACGNNTGCAAACCTCGGACTTATCCAGAAATTCGCACGCGATATGGCCGACTCATATCGTCCGATGATGCGCGGTTCGAAAGACAAGGAAACAATGTCCCGCATTATGGCCAGAGACAATTCACTGTTGACAGCATTTGTCGAATATGCTGCCTCAAGAGGATTGCCCGCACGTTGGTACTATATCAATAAATCGAGAGATCTCCTGATCAATCAGATTAAAGCCTGCATAGCGAGAGATCTTGTCGGATATGACACTTTCATAGAAATACTCAATGAAAAGGATCCGACTGTGAAACGAGCGTTGAAAGATCTGGAAGAGGGTAAATCTCCCGTCAGACTCAAATCCGATAACTAAATCTTTTAATTAAACGTTATAACTGTGAGCGGACATAATGCCTGCTCACAGTTTTTGTATAATTTGAGATCAAACAAGAAAGTTATAACAATATGGAGAAAAGTGTTATAAGAAGGAAGATAAAGGCCATGAAGTCTATGCTCATTGAGACAGAAAAAGCGGAGGCCGCCGACAGGGTCTTTGAACACCTTGAGCGTACCGCCGCTTTTATAGTAGCGGAAAAGATACTCATGTACCATTCTCTTCCAGACGAATTGTCGACGCACGCTTTCCTGAGAAAATGGGGAAACAAAAAGAAATTCTATCTTCCGAGAGTCAACGGGGTCAATCTGGATATTCTCCCATATGATGAGAGTCGCCTCGAACTCGGTGCATTCCATATAGAGGAACCGACAGGATCCGACACAGTCAATGCCGACGAAATAGAACTTATAGTAGTTCCCGGTGTCGCATATGACAGAAAAGGACATCGTCTCGGCAGAGGCAAAGGTTTTTACGACAGACTTCTTGCGGAATCAAAAGCGACAAAGATCGGAATTGCTTACGAATTCCAGATTGTTGACGAGATACCGACAGAGCCTCACGATATTTCAATGGATATAGTAATCTCACCATCCGCCTGCCATATCATAAGCAAGAAGTACAAATAAGAACACCGATGCATGTCGGGGCTGCCATATGACATGCGCATTCCATCCGCTCCATTTTAACAATAAAAAAGCTTCCTTTTGAAAAGGAAGCTTTTTTATATGGTGATAATGTTTTGTTATTTTACATCATGCCGCCCATGCCACCCATGCCGGGAGCGGCC
>DAAV01000080.1:6795-19673 GCA_001701295.1 Bacteroidales bacterium H10 | reverse complement strand
GCGCCAAGAGCCACCGTCAGATCAACTGGGACCAGATCTATCAGACCAACCTTCTCAACCGCGACCAGTATGACCGTAATCCCGAGCTGGTAGGACAGTCTACGTATATTCTCGAAGACCGCCACTCAAACTTCAACTCCTATATGCTCAATTCGAATCTGGATCACCGTCTGAGCGATATCCTCACACTCCAGGGAGGCGTCAGCGTCAACTTCACCGACGCTCACTACTACAAGACCATCCGCGATCTTCTCGGAGGCGAGTACTGGCGTGACATCGACAACTTCTCTGAACGTGATTTCGCGGGAGACGTGAACATAATGCAGAACGACCTCGACAATCCAGACCGCAAGGTCTACAAAGGAGACAAGTTCGGATACAACTACTACATACGCAACATCAATACCCGCGCATGGCTGCAGAACCAGATCGTGACTCGGCACTGGAACGTGAACTACGCGGCCGAGTTCTCGTATACCAATTTCTGGCGTCACGGCATGATGCGCAACGGCCGCGCTCCCGGCGGCATTGATGACGAGGGCAATCCTCTGCCGATGTCGAAAGGGAAAGGAAAGAACCATGAGTTCTTCAACTTCGGCGTGAAAGCAGGCGCGACCTACAAGCTCGACGGCCGCAACTACTTCACCGGCCATGTGGGTTACGGCACACGCGCTCCGCTCCCCAACGACGCCTATGTGTCTCCGCGTACCAAAGACACCCAGATGGGCGATCTCAAGAGCGAGCGTTACCTTGCGGCCGATCTGGGGTACACCTGGAACTACAAGAATTTCCGCGGATCACTCACCGGTTTCTACANNGGACTATGAGCTCAACTCGTTCATGAACTACGCCATGAGCGGCATCGCGACCGAATACAAAGGTCTTGAACTTGGTATAGAATACAAGATACTAAGCAACCTCTCCGTATCGGCAGCCGGAACAATAGCCGACTATACCTACAAGAACGACCCGATGGGCGTGCGCAGCTACGAGAACGGCTCCGAGGCCGATGTCCTGAAGCGCGTATATCTCAAGAACTATCATGTCGGCGGCACACCGCAGCAGGTGGCGTCGTTTGCCGTGAACTACAATATCAAGCAATGGTTTTTCGAGTTGAACGCCCAGTGGTTCGGCGACGCATATTTCGAACTCTCGCCGACGCGTCACGAGGAGATGCCCGGACTCTGGAAGTTCTGTTTCTCGGAAGAGGAATACATACAGCGCCGCGACGAGATCACGCGTCAGGACAAGCTTAATTCAGAGTGGGTCATGAACCTCTCGATAGGCAAGATAATATACACCAAGTTCGGTTCGATCAATTTCAACCTGAGCGTAAACAATATGCTCAACAACCGCAACATCCAGACAGGCGGATGGCAGGAGGGTAAGTTCGACTACACGAACTATGACGTGAACAAATTCCCCAACAAGATATGGTATGCCCAGGGCATAAGAGTATTCTTCAACGTCGGCATCAGATTCTGAGAATAACGAACAATAGATAAGACAACAACAATCACGATGAAAAAATCGATAAAATACATAATGTTGCTGATGGTCGCCGTGGCGGGACTGTCATCATGCGATGACGACCTGTCGCAGCCGCCGGTAATTCTTCCGGAAGGAGGAATCGGCACAGGAGCGTGGAACAGTCCGATGTCAGCATATCAGTGCCGTATCGGCGCGGTCAATCCCGACCGGAGCGAGTCGTGGGTGACAGGATATATTGTAGGTGTGATCAATACGGAGGTGGGCAATGTCCTTAATGCCCGCTGCGCACAGTTTGACGGTCCTTTCACTGTCAATACGAACCTTATGATCGCCATGAGTCCGGATGAGAGAAACTGGGAGAACTGCGCTACGGTACAGTTGCCTTCCGGTTCTGTCAGAAGCGCCCTCAATCTTGTGGACCATCCTGACAATCTCGGCAGACAGGTCACGATAAAGGGCACGACCGGCGAGAAATATTGCGGCGCGTACGGCGTGCGCAGCGCTTCCGACTATAACTGGGGAGACCAGGGTAAGGAAGAGCATGAGCTTGAACCGATCGACGGTCCGTTCTATCAGAACTTCGAGGCCTCGACAAGTTTTGACGTCTATGCGCAGCAGGGCTGGAAGAACGTGATGGTGACCGGCGGTCTGAGCGGATGGTATATCCGGAATTTCGACAACAACAACTATATCACCACAAGTGCCTACCAGGGCACGCAGACAGGCGGTCCGTACGAGAACTGGCTTATCACTCCGGCCATCGACATGGAGAAGATCACAGACAAGACTCTCGAGTTCGAGACTCAGGCTGCATATGCCGTGGCGAATCCGGAAGACTGCTCGCTCGAGGTGTATGTAATGACAACCGACAATCCCAAAACATCAACCAACACGAAACTGAACGCCCAGATCGCCCAGCCGACAGGATCGGCCTACACTTGATGGGTAAATTCAGGCAAACTTGATCTGAGCCAGTTCAGCGGCACTATTTATATCGGATGGCGCTATTGGTCGAAAGAGGGCGGATCGGGATATTCGGTGACCTACTGTGTGGACAATGTCAACGTGGGAGGCGCATCCGAACCGGAGCCCCCGGTAACACCCCCGACTCCGAGTGACGCCCTATATGAAGGATTGATCTCTTCGGCCGAAGGGTGGTCATACGATAATGTCCTTTTGCCATCGGGTGTAAGCGAAGTCTGGAAATGGGACAGCTACGGCTATCTCAAAGGTACGGCGTTCTCAGGAAGTGCCCGTGACTGCGAGTCCATAGCATATTCACCGGTCATCTCGCTGGCCGGAATCACCTCCGCTACGGTAGAGTTCGAACATGCGGCTAAATTCCAGACCACGCTTCGCGATCTGTGCAAATTTGTGGTGCGCGAGAAAGGCGCGGCGAACTGGACAGAGCTCCCAATCCCCTCATGGCCCGAGGCGGGAGCGTGGAAATTCAGCTCAAGTGGAAAGATCGATCTGTCGGCATATGCCGGCAAAGAGATCGAGATCGGATTCAAATATGTGTCAAGTCCTGCGGGCGCGGACACATGGGAGATCAAGAATGTCAAGGTGACAGGCGCTAAATAAAACTGAAATCAAGATGAAAAAGATAAAATATACAGGTCTGGCGATGTGCCTGGCGGCCCTTACGGGCATGAGCGGATGTCAGGCGGATATGGATACCCCTGCACTCGAAGTGCCCGAGGCATCGATCCAGGCCAACATGACAATACTCGAGCTTAAAGAGGCATTCGAGAACAAGACCGAGAAAGTCGGGACGAAAGAGAACGGCGACCATTACATAATACATGGCCGCGTAGTGTCGAGCGACGCATCGGGCAACATATACAAATCGCTCGTATTGCAGGACGAGACAGCCGCGCTGGCTTTCTCCATCAATCAGGGCAGCCTTTACAATGAATATCGTCTGGGCCAGGAGATGGTGGTGGATCTGACCGGTCTCTATATCGGCTACTACAGAGGTCTGCAGCAGGTAGGAGCACCCGGAGAGGCTTACAACGGACAACCGCAGCTCGGTTTCATGGCGTTCGACTACTGGCTCTCCAATGCGGAACGCAACGGACTCCCCAATCCGGATTTCAAACTTGTGAGTCTCGGGGAAACATATCCGACAGATGAATTCTATTGCATAGCATTTAAGAATTTTGACGAGCTCAACAACGCTACGCTCCCGCAGCTGCAGAGCCAGCTTGTAGAGTTCCGCAATGTTTCTTTCCGGATCAATGAAGGAGAGGAAACCTATGCGCCCTATCAGGAAAGCGTGAACCGCACACTTGTCGACGAGAACGGACAGACGCTGACAGTGCGTAATTCGGGTTACTCCAATTTCTACCATCAGGAGATACCGACAGGCAAAGGTATAGTCCGCGGTATCCTTTCCTACTACGGCGATGCGTGGCAGCTTGTGCTCCGTGATGTCCGCGATGTGATGATCAGCGACAGAGGCGAGAAAGATAAGCCTTATACCGTAGAGGAGATCCTTGGCGGCACATATGCCGGTCTGACCGGCTGGAGCGAAGGCTACATAGTCGGTTCGGTCAAGGCGGGTGTTACGTCGGTGAACGGTGGCGATGACGTGATATTCGGTTCGGGAGCCGAGATGGACAACAATGTGCTGATCGCCGCGAATGCAGACGAGACAGACATCGCCAAGTGCGCCATAGTCGAACTCCCCCAGAACACGATGCTGCGGTTCTATGCTAATCTGCTTGACAATCCCGATGTGTACAAAAAGAAACTCGCCGTGTACGGTACACTCGGAACGGCACTCGGCATGAAGGGTGTGACAGACAGCCGCGGCGGCAAGGATGACTTCACTATCGACGGCAAGACCATCAGCGAGGGAGGAGAGGCCCCGGCGCCTGCGGGAAGCGGAACGGAATCGGATCCCTATAATGTAAGCTATGTGATGCAGTCGGCCGGAGAAGAGAACGATGTCTGGGTGACAGGATATGTGGCCGGATATGTGGCATCGGGAGATTTCTCGGAATCGACAGTGGAATTCTCGGCCAACGAGGTGACAGGCTCGACCAATTATCTGAACTCCACCAACGTTGTCATCTCAGCCGTGGCTCCGATGAAATGCGGTATCGGCAACTCGGTTCCTTGCCAGCTGACATCTGCCACACGCCCGACGTTAGGACTGAAGCAGAATCCGGCGATCTATGGAAAGCAGGTCAAGATCAAATGCCAGATCACAGATTATCTCGGCACGCGGGGTATCCGCAAGATCACACAGGTGATTGAGTTATGAGAAAATTCGGTGTGACATTAATAATTGCCGCCGCCGTCAGCCTGACGGCGGCGGCAGGCTATCCGGAGGGTTATTACAACCGGATGGACGGCAAGAAGAAAGAAGCGCTAAAGACCGCGGCCAAACAGTGCGTGCAGTCTCACAGCAGGCTCGAGTATTACGATCTGCCGAATTACTGGCAATATTCCGACGTATATCCCGAGCTTGTCGACGGCATGAAACGGTGGTGGGACATGTATTCCGACGCGATATATCTCATACGTCCTGGCCAGACAGGCAAACAGAGTTTCTCGGCCAACAAGATGCAGCGCGAGCATGCCGTGCCGAAATCATGGTGGAAACGGAGCGGTAGCGTGGAATATACACCGGCCTACAGCGACATGTGGAATCTGTATCCGAGTGACGCGTCGGCAAATCAGGCCAAGTCGAACTATCCGTTCGGCGAGACGCGCACGACCAAATTCGACAATGGCGTGACGAAGGTCGGGGCCCCGAAGGCAGGCTACGGCGGAGGGGCATCGACTGTTTTCGAGCCTGCTGACGAATATAAGGGGGATTTCGCGCGTGCCGTATTCTATATGGCTACGGTCTATGATGATCTGACATGGGTCTATGACTATATGTTTGTCAGCAATACGTATCCCTCACTGGTGCCCTGGGCGGTAAACATGCTTCTGCAATGGTCGCGTCAGGATCCGGTGAGCCAGAAAGAGATCGATAGGAACGACTATGTGGAGCAGTATCAGGGGAACCGCAATCCTTTTGTAGATTTTCCGAATCTTGCAGAGTATATATGGGGTCTGCGCACATCGGAAACCTTCATAATCTCCGAGCAGGAAAATACCGGCACGACCCCACCGATAACCGGAGATCCGGAGATTACGGCTCCCGTCAACGGAGAGGCTCTCAATTTCGGCCAGACGGCGGTCGGTCACGCGGCAAACCGCGTATTGCAGATAACCGGCCACAACATGACAAGTCCGTTGTCATTGAGAGTCGTCGGAGCGAACCGGGATTGCTTCATTCCCGAGGTGACGAGCATTCCGGCAACTACGATGAACCAGAACGGCGGTTACCTCCTCAATATCATTTATCTGCCTTCCTCGATCGGCAGGCATGAGGCCAAACTTACTCTATATGACGGAGGACTGGAGGGTAGCATAGCGGTGACATTGACAGGCGAAGCTCTTGAGGTGCCGCAGCTGACACCTCTGCAGGCACTTGCCCCTTCGGATGTCACAGAGAAAGGATATACTGCCCGTTGGGAAGCTCCGGCCGGAATCGCGGACTATTATGTTGTGACGCGTGTCCGTTATNNGGTAATGAAGAAGCCGATACTTATGAGACAGGAGAGACTTATTACCGGTTTGATGATCGCGATCCGTCCGTCTCGGAAAGTTACACAGTGACATATTTCCGTCTTGGAATAGAATCTCCGAAGTCGAATACAATATATCTGGCGGCGAGCGGAATCAACGATATTCTTGATGAGGCACCTTTCCGGGTATATGGTGTGAAAGGGGGAGTTTATGTCAGCCGTGCAGACGGCGAGGGAGGCCGGTTGCGGGTATATGACCTCGGCGGCAGTCTTATCATAGACGATGATCCGGAAGACGGGGAGACATATTTTATGGCACCGGGAGTATATATCGTCACCATAGGAGGCGGTCGCCCGACAAAAATCACAGTGAGATAATTCCGACGATATGTCAGCTATAGAGCAGAGGGGAGCGAAAATTGATTCGCTCCCCTCGATATTAACTAAGATGTTTGGACAAGCTTTTAGAGCAAACTCCTGACTTCCTCTTCCGATAAATCCAAAAGTTCCGCTATCTCCGTGATGTCGAATCCCTTGGATTTCATGGCGAGCGCTGTTTTTTTCAGTGTGTTTTTAATACCTTCGGCACGGCCTTCTTCGCGACCTTTGGCACGACCCTCGGCACGACCTTCGGCGAGTCCCTGCTCTTTGGCGTAATCGATCGTGTTGTGATAATCTCTGTAGAACTTCAAATCCCTTTCATAACGACGCCGGTCATCCGCATTGAGATTTTCCACGCTGGCAACCTGTTCGACGCGTCTGAAAATGTCTTGTACAAACGGCATTGTCTCCATATCCCTCATATTTTTAAGTATGTAAATCCAACGATCAAAGTCTGTCATACATTCTTCCGGAGTTTGTATTGTAAAATTCGGAAGTTGTATGTAAATCAAACGCATGCTGTCCGAAAATTGTTTGTGGGTCTGTGTGTCTGCCAATATTGCATCCACACGTACCCGTTGGTCATTAGGCTCAAGTTTAAATTGGGAGATGGCAATGGCGTATACAGGCATGAAATTATAATTCCAGTTGCCAGGCTCCCCCTGTTCCGTAATAGCCTTTGCCACATAGAAAACAGTCCGCTCTTTGAAATATTTCTGCGGCTTATTCTGCATTTCAACGATAAACCTATGCCCTGTTTCCGTTTTGCAGTGTATATCATAAGCTATTGACCGACCGTCGGTAGATTCCATCGGTTTTTCCTTGTCAAGATAAGTCAATTCCGTTATAGGATCCTTTCCATCGGTGTCCAATACGGCATTCAGAAATCCGATCAGTATGTCTCGGGAGCTTTCTCTGCCGAAAAGAATCTTGAATCCGATATCCGACAGCGGCACGATATACTTGTTTTCAGAATGGTGACTTTTCAAACTCATGAATTTCAAAAACTTTGTTCAGTCAACAAATATAATCAATAATTATTACATCTGCAACTGATTTTTGCATTTATAATAAATATAGGCCGGCTTCTAAACCGGCCTATATTCATTGCCATTACTTGATGGCGGCATTCTAATATATGATTTTGGTCGCGCCGGATTCCGAGACACGGATGTAGATCCGGCCCCNNCGTTCCGGTTTTAGGATTTTAACGCCTTGAAGCGTATAATATTCTGTTGTAGAATCCGTGTCCGGGTCATCGGGCATCAGGGTCATACCGGCGGTTTCGGGATCTATATTGAAGTAGACCATACCTTCTTTGACTTGGATCCATACGTGATCTTTCTTTACGTTCCACGGCAGAGTCCACCAATAGCCGAGACCATCCCATGTGATGACAGGCCGCATACAATAGATTCCCTCTTCGAGATCTTCGGGGAAAACTACATTGTTGTATATGGTCTTGAAAGCGCAAGACTCCAGGTCGAAAGAAGTCACAGGAAGTACCGGCCCGTCGCTGTTCCATTCCGAATCGGTCAGAAGACATCCGAAGTCAAGAGTATAGTCCTGTTGCGAGCAATTTATGATACTTCCCGTTATCTTCACCTTTTTGCCGAGACTCGCATTCTTCACCGTGACATTGAAACTGTCGTCGCGGCCGCAGATCGAAGGAAGATAAGATTCGCCTTCGGTGCCTGGTGATACGAAGGCATGTATGTTCTGTTGGTAATTGAACGCATAACTGTTGGCAGAGCCGCCTGTGCCCTGTACTTCCGGATCAAGAGCGTCAAGCCGGAACCATCCGTCGGACAGGCCGTTCCATCCCCAGTTGAAATGAAAATAGCCATCCTCCTGATAACCGTCGCATACGAATGCGTGTCCCTCATTTGCGGAAGTCACCCCGTTATAAAGCACGGCGCCATGCTCGCGGATCTGGCTGTAGACAAAATCATCCCATGACATTTCGGGATCGCGGAAACAGTCTCTTTCGACAGAATATATTCCGGCATTGAAGCCGAAATGCTTCCAGAGGGCATAAGGCACGAACTCAGCAACGGTACCGCTTGCGCCTGTCGAATAGTTCATGTCTACGGATATGCCGCAGGCCAGCATCAGTTCAGCTACGGCATCTGCCTCAGCGTCGCTATATTCGCCGGTATATACATCAAGCATATTCTCCCAGTCAAAATCAAGAGAAGAAAAATCGTAAGACAGTTCATCGTCGACGGGACCATCTGTATCAAAATGTTTCCATAGATAGGAATATATACCTTCTCCCTTTCCGTCATATCTGTACAGATTCAGCAGCTGGGCCATGGCTGTGGCGACACATCCTGTGACACACGGATTGCCTTTAGTTTTCGGACAATGCCTGTTGAAAGGTTCACTTTGTCCCCACTTTGTGGTAAGTGCGGGTTCAAGAGGTTCGCGCTCAGGTGACTCTTTACTTACTACCCGAGAACAGCTGTCTTCTCTGGCGGCATCAAGTCTTCGTGCGTAACAATCCATCCAGAACCGGAGTCCGCAAGGAATGTCAGCCGGGTCAAATTGAGCTGAATCAGAGAATCCCAGAACCGGACTGGCCATATCATCGGCAGAGAGCATTACGAATCCATTATCGCCGTAATTGAATACATAAGCAGCTGCCCCGGATTTACCTGATGAGGTATATATAAGTTCAGGCCGTAATTCCGGCATCACCTTTTTCATGGTAGATGTTTCCATCCTTTGGAGTGCCACCTCAGGCGAAATTACCGCCGCCGGGAGAGCAAATCCCGGCGCCAGTGATACAAGTGTCAATAATAATTTCTTCATTACTTCATGACCTTTCGTGATACATTGCCTCTGCGTTCGATGAAAATACCATCTGCAGGATTGACTATACGCCGCCCCATCATGTCATAATATACAGGTTCATGTGAATCAGTGTCGGAACATACAGTCTCCACACCCGAAGCATCATTGATGCGGAATGCAGGTGAAATGGTCTGGACATGTGTGTTGCCAGCCTCATCCTCCAGAGATATGCGCAAATCAAACCATGCATTAGCCGATTTGGCGGATACATCTTTCAATGGCACTGTATAATAATTGCCCCACCCCGGGTAGAAGTATTTTTCCGGAACTTCCGTAACAGTCAGTTCTGTGAAATTGTCAGTCTGATAAGGTGCGTATTCAACTTTTACATCAGGTATTTCACGGCACATATATCTGGGGTAATTTTCATATTCCGTTACCGACCAGTTGAAGTCGAAATAGAAATCACCTGCGTAGAATTCCACAGTACCATCAGTCGCAGTCTCGAAACGATCTGTCAGATTGCCTTTCACGTCATGCATCCCTAAAAATGTCAGCACCGGCGGTATGAAGTCGACATCCATACCCTCGCCTTTCTTTATACCTAACTCTGCGGTTACGCTGCCTTCTATCTCTCCGTCAATAAGAACGTTATCATAGGTGAAAATATCTTTGCGGATATTGTTTTCATCATAAACGTAAGAATTGGTCTCCTCTATAAGTTCATTTGATCCCATGCCGTTGCATTCTCCATATCGACCTGAAAGTCCAATATAGAATGGAACAAAATCCGATGTAAACATTAGATGATAATCTCCGTTAAGCATAGAAATGATAGGAGTATTGTTGCCCATGCGCCCTGTTATTTTTGAATCATCAAGAGCCAACCAAGGATTGGGAGCACCCAAAGTGACCAGATATTTATTGTAATTCCCCTCTACAAAATTTGTGAAGGTCTCGAAAGCCGGTAGAAATGTCTGGCTTCCTGTGACGTTGATACCGAGGAATTGCCGGCCGGCGGGAGAAGGTTTCCACCACATGGAACCCTGGGAAAAATCAACAGCGGCATCACTTTCCGGAAGAATGTCCATAAGTGCCATAGATCCCAATTCGGTCCCGATGTCACCCTCTGTATTTGCGCATACCTTCACGACAGTAGTCACATCTCGAGAATCATCGGGCATATCAACAAGATCTTCTCCTCCGATCTGAAAATACGAGATATTGTTGTTCAATATTATGGAAATTTTTGTACCAGACATCAGATTGTCGTATTGGGCAGAAGAAAAAGGAGAACGTGTCCATTCGCGAACATAATCCCTATAGTTATCCGGATTGTTTCTAAGTATAGTTTCCGAAGGAGTGGTATCATATGTGCCGACGTATACCGGCATCTCTATTACATGGTAGTCCCGATGGTTAGAAGGCATGCCGACTATATGCTGCGTCATATAAAAGTCCGGACCGCAACTGTTGAAATAAATATTGCGGAAACGTTCGTAATACTCTGTACCGTCATCGTCTATGAATATTCTGTAGGGGTTGGCTAACATCCATAGCTGCATGTCATTGACATGATTTAATGACGTGAGGGCGAATCCATGTGTCAGAGTTGCAGGTTCGATGGAGCCATCTGAATGTTTCTTTTCTACGTCAATGCGCTTGCCGTCGGGACCAAGAGGATCATATGAAATCTTATGAACGCATTCCTCGATATCGAATACAACCTTGTCTCCCGACTTGAGATCCCGTATATCTTTTGCGGCAACCCAGATATCAGATGTATGGTCAGGATTGTTTTTCTTCCATACACATATCATAGCGTCAATTCCGGAAAGAATTTCAACCATATTTAGATTTTTATCAGGTGACAAGAAGCAACATGGGGTAAAATCAAGGGCGCCAGCTCCTACTACTTCGCATTCACACATGTTTTCGTCATATCTTATTTCTATGTTAAGATATTTTGGATCACCTGTGCCTACAATTTCTACATTGCCGGCATTTCCCGAATTATTTTTGGCTATAATCTTTGGAGTCCTTTCCGTATCATTCACTGTCGTTATCCTCTTTCCATCGGTAGACCAATATGTCTTCCGTCCTTTGGAGTCGATTGTGAAATTACGAGGGCCGTCGCTTGCATAGGATGTAGCTCCTGTAAAGAATAGGACAGCCATTAATGATGTAAGGAATTGTTTTACCATAATTAATCTGTTTAGGTTTGACAAATTTCTTTTGCGGCAAAGATAAGTATAGAAAATTGCAATGTGCAAATTCGGATGTTTCAAAAAATCCTATAAATTTAAAATTAAGTATCTTCAAATATTACTTAATTTTTATAATATATTGGGTATTAGATATGTATGTGTGAGATATATTTTGATTGCAGTAAAATTTAGATATAAACATGATTGAAAATTTGGATGTTAAAATAGAAATCATTAAATTGCATCCGTTATGCTGAAGTTCCGTTTCATATCCATATTGCTCGGTCTGCTCTGTTCGGTCGGAGTGCCGTTGTTTTCATCAGGTCAGCCTTTGTCGACGACACTGAAAGAGGATTATTACCGAGACATGGCCTCACGCGAGAATATGGATCCGGAATTGCGGATAATATGGTACGATTCGCTGTTGAATCTCTCATGTCCGGACGAAATTGAGATTCAGCTTAAAAAGACAGCTCTTCTCCGCGAGGCCGGCTATCTCGACAAGGCATATCAACTTTCTGACCGTCTGCTGAAAGATTACAGGAACATGCCCGAGAATCAGCTGCTCCCGGCTTTGTTTATGAAGTACAATACACTGGCTGACAGAAGAGACTATATAGGCGCCATGAGCGGGTATGAAAAAATCATGAACATGCAAAAGCCCGACTCATTGAAGTATTGGGAGATAAAGACCGGTTTTGCCATATACAGCATCTATTCGGCCCTCAACGACAATGTCAAGGCAAAGGAGTGGCTGAGGAAAACGGAGGCGATGCTCTCGAGTTATCCGCTGACTGCAGCTTTCCGCGAGGATGCCGAGGCGCGGGTGCACGGTTCGAGAGCGGCACTTCTTATCGCCGATAATCTTCTTGATTCCGCTTACAAGGAAGTCAAGGCCGTCAGAGAGCTGGCCCGGGATGACATGACCAGGGTCGGAGCCCTGCTTCAGACAGCCCAGATATATCTTGCCAAGGGCCAGATTCCGGCCGCCCGGCAGTATCTTGAAAAGGCCCTTAAAATCGATATCGGAGGGAACATGAGACGTACGGCCGTCTACATGATGGCCCAATGTTGCATCAGGGAGAAGAAATTCGGTGAGGCGCTTGCCGTGCTCGATTCATATCCCCGCAATACCGTCAAAGTGAATTCCGCCGGCAACATGCGGGCATATTATATAGTTCGCGGNNGCAGGCTTATGCCGGAGACAAAAATCTTGTGCTGGCCTACAATTCACTTGACTCGGCACTTGTGGTCGGAGATACGATAATAGCCAATATGACACGGCATCAGACCCGCAATGCGGAAAAACTGATAGAAATTGAAAAGACACTGACCCATGAGAAGAATAAAGTAAAGAATCTGTCAGTCTGGCTTACGGTTATTCTTGTAGGACTGACAGTGATCGGTGGCGCCT
>DAAV01000080.1:0-6756 GCA_001701295.1 Bacteroidales bacterium H10 | reverse complement strand
GCGCGGATCGATTCCCATAACAGTCAGCTCGTCCGGGAAAGGATCGTCGAGAACGAGGACAATATGAACCGCCGTCAGACTACTCTTCTGCTTAGACTCGCGCATCTGGAATCCGCGCTTGACGGCCTCAAGAAGAAGCTTGTATCCGATGATCTTGACAAACAGGCGCGTGAATCGATGGTCAGACAGATTCAGGAGATAAACGGCAAGGAGAAAATGTGGGAGCTGTTTTCGATGCAATTCGAAATGACGAACCGGAAGTTTCTCGATCTGCTGAGCGAACGCCATCCGGCTCTGACCAAATCGGAAAAACGCATATGCGCGTTCATGCTGATAAATCTGTCGACAAAAGAGATCGCCGAATTGCTCGGGCGTTCACCCCGCACGGTGGATGTGACCAAATATAATATACGCAAAAAATTAGGAATCACCATTTCTACTGAAGAATATCTGCGGCAGGTGGCGGAAGAGGGGGCGCGGTCGGATGTGTGACCGAAAGTCGGAGATTCATGCAAATATGGTACGATAATATTAATTTTTGTCGGTTGCTTGGCGGTATTGGAAATAATTGCTAATTTTGTCGGGAAGTGAAAATGGAATTTTCTCTTTATCCGCATTACAACAATAACACTTATGAAAACTCGTAACATAGAATCTTTTACCAATAGATACATCGGCACGGTTATTTCCGGTCTTCTTTTGTCGATGATGGCGGCAAACGCCACTTATCCCGACGGTTATTATGATTCACTCGAAGGCAAGTGCGGCCATGAACTGATGCTTGCCGTCAAGGCAAAAGCTGTGAATCATAAGAGAATTTCTTATGGCACATCCACATGGAATGCTTTCAAATCGACTGATATCAAGACAGTCAACGGTGTTGACTATTGGTGGGATATGTACAGCAACGACCTCGTTCCCGCTTCATCGGGGCATCCCGGAATGAATATAGAGCATAGTGTGGCAAAATCATGGTGGGGCGGCAGTGAGTCTCCCGCATCTTATTGTGATATTGTCCATCTGAATCCTTCAAATAGCGATGCAAATAGCCAAAAGAGCAATTATCCTATGGCAGAACTCGCCTCTGTAAAGTGGGACAATGGAGTTACTTTTATCGGTACGCCCAAGTCAGGGCAAGGCGGCGGTGCGACCTGGTGCTATGAGCCCGCAGATCAATATAAGGGGGATTTTGCCCGAGTTTTCATGTATATGTTTACAATTTATAATGACATATCCTGGAAAAATTCAGGTACAAACTGGATGTACGATACCTCGGATGAACTGATGTTTAAACCCTGGGCAAAAGAATTGTTGCTCCGCTGGAGCGCCAATGATCCGGTGAGCGACAAAGAGAGAATGCGCAACGACGGAATACAGAAAGAACAGCAGAACCGTAACCCGTTTATAGACCTTCCGGATCTGGCGGAACATATATGGGGCTCGAAAAAAACTGTTCCGTTCAGTCTTTCAGGCAGTACGGATCCCGGTACAGACCCGGGTAAGGATCCTGATCCTGACGATACGAAGACTGAATATGACTGGCTTGCATCCGACGCCGCATCAATGGGAGACTGGACTATAGAAAACATAGAGCTCCCTTCGGGCGGAAGCTATGTATGGAGCTGGAGAGAATATAAGGGTAATCAATATCTTAACGGAAGCGCATATATCAAAGGTGTGAATTATGCCGCCAAAGCTTATGCCTGGAGCCCGGAAGTATCTTTTGCAGATGTCGAGACAGCTACGCTCTCATTCAGTCATGCCGCCAAATTCCAGACAACGTGCAGAGAATTGTGTATGATAGCAGTGAAAGATATGGCCAGCGGTGCGATAGAGGATATCCCGATTGTCAACTGGCAAAAACCGGGAGAGTGGGAATTTGTCAGCAGCGGCGATATAGATCTGTCGGAGTTCTCGGGAAAGAAAGTGAAGATCGGTCTCAAATATGAGTCGACAGCTTCCGGCGCCGACACGTGGGAGATCAATGACATGAAGCTCAAACTAACACACAAGACAACAGGAATTGAAATGCCGGCATATGACCAGGAAGATGACTCATTCCTCGTAGAAGTCTGGGGTAACAACATCCTGGCACCCGAGGGCGCACACATATTCGATCTTAACGGTCGCGAATATGATGGTAGAAACCTGCAGCGTGGAGTTTACATTGTCGTGAAGCCGACATTTGAAAAAGCCGTAAAAATTCTGATCAAAGAATAATCCATATGTCCATGATATTCAAAAGACTGTTAGCGGCAGTGTCGCTTTCGCTGGCGATGCAGCCTGCATTTGCCGAAATACCGTCCGGGTATTATTCGGCTATTGACGGCAAGCAGGGGAATATGCTTGAAAAAGCCTTGCAGGCTCTTTCGGAAGGACATGTGCGCATAACCTACAGCACGAAGACCTGGCCTGCGTTCGAGACAACAGATGTCCGGATCGTGAACGGACGTGAGGCATGGTGGGACATGTACAGCAACAACCTTGTCTGGCTGCCGGCGCACGATGCCCTCAATATAGAGCATTCCGTCGCCAATTCATGGTGGGGAGGAAAGAACGGTAACATCGATGCATACAGCGATCTTTTCCATCTGAATCCAAGTGACCAGAACGCGAACAACAAAAAAGGCAACTATCCCCCCGGCAAAGTCGCGGATCCACGTCTTCTTGATAACGGCCTTCTGCTCATAGGCACACCGGAGACAGGTCAGGGAGGTGGCGCGGCGAGTGTTTTCGAACCGGCCGATGAATACAAAGGAGACTTCGCAAGAGCCTATTTCTATGTGTTTACCGCTTATCCGGATGCTTCGTGGGAAGATCAGTACGCCTATGTCTACGGTTCAGACAATAAGCTGAGTGACTGGGCCGTCGATCTGCTGTTGTCATGGCATCGTCAGGATCCGGTCGACACCAAGGAAATGGAGCGTAACGAAGCTATCTACAAACTTCAGAAAAACCGCAATCCCTTTATAGATTATCCGGAACTTGCCGAATATATATGGGGAGAGAAGAAGACATCGGCTTTCAGCCTTTCGTCGGAATCTCCCGCAAAAGCCACAGACCGCCCCGAGGCGCCTGTATTCACCGACACAAGACTGACCGGTGTGAATAATTACGCATTGCGCTGGTGGAACGGTCTGACACAGGAGATAGAGCATGAAGAGGGCTGCACGCTGATGCTGAGCATCGACGGAAGAAATTTCTTCCCTACGCAAAGTCCTTTGTTTATTGATCCGGCGGATTCGGCTGCAGAGAAGCATACCTATAAGGCATATGTGGTCAAAGAAGTGAACGGTCAGGAACTCCGGAGTCCTGTATCCACTCTCGTGACAGTGGCCCGTGACCCGTCAGTGACGGATTATTCGGCAGGATACTGGCAGAAGCTTACCCATATCTCGGACTGCAGTCTTGACGAGGGTCCGTTTGTTATGCTTTCTTCCAATACTCTTCATGCCATGAGCGTGACAGGAGGAACATCCTCGACCGCTTTTATGGAGAGCGCCGGATTTGTGGAATTCAATGACAAGAATATGGTGACCGAGCTTCCCGTAGACGCGGCGATAATAAGGTTCGAGTCGCTTGACGGCGGGAAATACCGCATTATGGTCAATGATATCTACAATCATCACAAAGGCTCATGGAACGCATCGGCAAAAAACAAAATGAAACTCGATGCGTCCGTGTATACTCCCGGAACAGCCGCTGTGAACGGCAACGATGAGTTTGTATTCACATTCGATCAGTTCGGTTCGTTGCAGTTCAACAAGACACAGCCACGTTTCCTGAACTACGAATCGAAACAGACTCCTGTCTATCTGTACAGATTCACGGGTTTCAACGACGGCTCCGGAGTAGAAGACCTTCCTGTGGAGACACCGTGGGGAATCGGAATCGAGAACAGTAAGATCATTGTGCCCGAGGGCGCGGCGATCTATGACCTTAACGGGCGCAGAGTAGATGGTTCCGCATTGCAGCACGGCGTCTATATCGTGGTCGGCAACGGACACAGCAAGAAGATCGTGATGTGACGATGTAGGCTTGTTTGCAAAAGGCAATTTAGAAAATAAATCTTATACCATAAATCAACCAAAAACATTTCGTTATGCTACAAGAAACGAATGTGAAGGCCATAGACAAGGTCGTGGTCAGATTCGCGGGCGATTCCGGCGACGGTATGCAGCTTGCAGGCAACATTTTCTCGAATATCTCGGCAGAGATAGGAGATGAGATCTCAACCTTCCCGGACTATCCGGCGGAAATCCGTGCGCCGCAAGGTTCTCTGAGCGGAGTTTCGGGTTATCAGGTAAGCGTGGGTAAAGGAGTGCATACCCCCGGAGACGAGGCGGATGTACTTGTCGCCATGAATCCGGCGGCACTTAAGACCAATCTACGCTATCTGAAGAGAGACGGTGTGGTGGTGTGTGATGTCGATTCGTTTACTCCCGCCAATCTCAAGAAAGCGGAATATACTACAGACGATCCTGTAAAAGAGCTCGGTATAGATCCCAAACGAATCATGCTCGTGCCTATGACCACACTGCTGAAAAATACGCTTGCGGACAGCGGTCTTGACCAGAAAGCGATCATGAAAAGCAAGAATATGCTTGCCTTGGGAGTGATCTGCTGGTTGTTTGACCGTCCGGTGGAAAGCGTATTGCGCAAACTCCAGAATAAATTCGCAAAGAAACCCGCAGTCTACGAAGCCAACGCCAAAGTTCTCCGCGCAGGCTGGGACTACGGACACAATACCCACAGCTCGATGCCCGTATACCGCATCGACACGGCGACCTCGCGTCCCGGCACCTATACGGATGTCACGGGCAATACAGCCACGGCATGGGGTCTGATCCTCGCTTCGGAGAAAAGCGGCCGTCCGCTATTCCTCGGCTCTTATCCGATCACTCCGGCCACAGATATACTCCATGAGCTTGCCAAGCGCAAAGACTTAGGAGTCAAGGCTGTACAGATGGAAGACGAGATAGCCGGCATATGTTCGGCCATCGGGGCAAGCTATGCGGGCCATCTGGCCGTGACGTCGACATCGGGTCCCGGGCTGGCTCTCAAATCCGAAGGTATCGGTCTTGCAGTAATGGCCGAACTGCCGCTTGTCGTGATAGACGTGCAGCGAGGCGGTCCCTCTACAGGACTTCCCACGAAGACCGAACAGACCGATCTCATGCAGGCTCTATATGGCCGCAACGGAGAATCACCGCTTTGCGTGCTTTCGGCCGTCAGTCCGACAGACTGTTTCCATATGGCGTTTGAGGCGGCACGTATAGCCATGGAGCATATGACTCCCGTCATTCTGCTCACAGACGCCTATATCGCCAACGGTTCGAGCGCGTGGCGCATTCCGGAAGCCGGAGATTATCCGGAAATACATCCGCATATGTTGCCGCAGGATGTGCTTGAGGCAGGATGGAAACCTTTCGACCGCGATGAAAAGAATATGGCACGTTATTGGGCTCTTCCCGGCAGGGAGGGCGCAATGCACCGTGTAGGCGGTCTTGAGAAAGACTATCATACATCCGTAATCTCGACAGACGGAGCCAACCATGAGCGGATGGTCGAGACGCGCCGTGAGAAGATCGCCCGCATAGCCGACGATATTCCTGCGATGGAACCTATGTTTGACGATGGCGCCGATAAGGTACTTGTCGGATGGGGAGGCACATACGGCCATCTGCTGACAGCAGCTACAGAACTGAACGCCTCCGGAAAGAAGGTCGCGTTCTGGCAGTTCAGATATATCAATCCGCTTCCCAAAAACGCGATAGAGACACTCGGCAGATACAAGCGCGTGATTGTGGCCGAGCTGAATACCGGCATGTTTGCCGACTATCTGCAGATGCATCTGCCCGGCAAGGAAATATTGCGTATCAACAAAGTGGAAGGTCAGCCCTTCCTTGTCAAGGAGATCGTAGACGGAGTAACCAAATACATGGAGGACTAAGACATGGAAAACAACGAAAAGAAAGCCTACGCGGCAAGCGATTATAAAAACAGTCAGAATGCTCGCTGGTGTCCCGGCTGCGGAGACCATGCGATACTCAACGTGCTCCACAAGGCAATGGCGGAACTCGGCGTGGCCCCCCATGACACGGCTGTCATTTCCGGTATCGGTTGCAGCTCGCGTCTTCCGTACTACATGAACACCTACGGCATGCATACGATCCACGGCCGTGCGGCAGCGATAGCCACAGGTGTGAAGACCGCGAATCCAGGGCTGACCGTATGGCAGATATCGGGCGACGGTGACGGACTTGCGATCGGCGGCAACCATTTCATCCACGCCGTGCGCCGCAATGTGAATATCAACATGCTGATCCTCAACAACAAGATTTACGGTCTTACGAAAGGACAGTATTCTCCGACCTCGGACCGAGGCACCATATCGAAGTCGAGTCCTTACGGCACTGTAGAAGATCCGTTCATTCCGGCCGAACTCTGTTTCGGCGCGCGAGGCAATTTCTTCGCCCGCAGTTTCGACATGGCGCTTGACACGACGCGCGAGGTCATGGTGGCCGCCGCACGTCATGAAGGAGCGTCGGTGGTGGAGATTCTCCAGAACTGTGTGATATTCAACGACGGTATCCACAACTATTTCGCAGACAAGGAAAAACGTGCCGACCACACTATTCTGTTGCGTCACGGAGAAAAGATGCTCTTCGGCAAAAACAACGAGAAGGGGCTTGTTCAGGACGGTTTCGGACTGAAGGCAGTGACCATAGGCGAAGACGGCTATACGATCGATGA
>DAAV01000017.1 GCA_001701295.1 Bacteroidales bacterium H10 | reverse complement strand
ATAAACATAATCGGCCCGGGAAAATTCCCGGGCCGATTATGTTTATAGGTCGGTTAATTTTACTTAAGCACATTCAGGCGTTTGCCTACGGTAATGAAAGCTTCTATGGCCTTGTCAAGCTGTTCGCGTGTGTGGGCTGCCGATAGCTGAACACGGATGCGGGCCTGATCTTTGGGAACGACAGGATAATAGAAACCGGTGACATAGATGCCTTCTTTCTGCATCTCGGCTGCAAAATCCTGTGAAAGTTTCGCATCATAGAGCATCACGGCGCATATGGCGCTCTGGGTAGGCTTGATGTCGAAACCGGCCTCAAGCATGCGGGTGCGGAAATATTCCACATTCTCCATGAGACGGCTGTGAAGCTCGTCATTCTCGCCAAGCATACGGAACATCTCGATGCTTGCGCCTACTATAGAGGGCGCTACCGAGTTCGAGAACAGATAAGGACGCGAACGCTGGCGCAGCATATCTATTATCTCCTTGCGTCCTGTCGTGAATCCGCCCATCGCGCCACCGAACGACTTGCCGAGCGTACCGGTGAAGATATCGATCTTGCCGTAGCAGTCGAACTGCTCGGCCACACCGTGACCGGTCTTTCCGACAACACCTGCCGAATGGCTCTCGTCGACCATGACAAGGGCATCGTATTTCTCCGCAAGTTCGCATATCTTGTCCATAGGTGCGACATTACCGTCCATCGAGAAGACACCGTCTGTCACGATGAGCTTGATCTTGTCAGGATCGCATTTCCTGAGTTGCGCCTCAAGCGACTCCATGTCATTGTGACGGTATTTAAGATAATTCGAGAAGGAGAGACGACGGCCTTCTATGATCGAGGCATGATCCTGCTCGTCAAGAATAACATAATCCTCACGACCGGTAAGAATTGACACGACACCGAGGTTTACACCGAATCCCGTAGAATAAAGCATGGCATTTTCCTTGCCCACATAGTCGGCAAGACGGGCCTCAAGATCTTTATGTATGGTAAGAGTGCCGTTCAGAAATGGAGAACCGGCAAGACCCGTACCATATTTTCTGGTAGCTTCGACAGCAGCCTCTATTACCTTAGGATGATTTGTCAGTCCCATGTAGCTGTTGGAGCCGAACATGAGCACCTTTTTGCCGTTCATGATGACTTCCGTGTCCTGCTCGCTTTCTATGGCACGGAAATAAGGATAAACACCGGCCGCCTTGGCACGCTGCGGTGCGTCATAGGCCGAAAGTTTCTGTTGTAAGGGCTTCATAATGTGTAGAAATCTTTTTTTGCAGCAGACAGCGCCCGAAGCAGTGTCCGCATTAGTAGGAACGCGTGCGCTCAGTCCGTACGCATGTCCGTTACAAATTAGGGTACAAAGTTAATAATAATCTGCGATAATCTCGAATTTTGAGAAAAATTAATGAAAAAATGTCAATTCTGACACGGGGCTGTCACATGGCAAAACTGAAATAAAAATTTATAATAAGCTGCTACACTTAAAATTATGTAAAATTTCAGCAGTATAATAAGATTAAACAATCCATTTAGCATATAATTTGTTAATATGATAAACGGATATAAATCGGGGTTATGCCCCGGCATCCCGATCCGTACTTATTACGGATCTAAAGACGATAGAAATATTAACAATTAAAAAGAAAAATAATCATGGGAAAAATTATTGGCATTGACTTGGGAACAACCAATTCTTGCGTTGCAGTACTTGAAGGTAAGGATCCTGTAGTGATCCCCAACAATGAGGGACGTAACACAACTCCGTCAGTTGTGGCATTTGTCGACGGCGGCGAGAGAAAAGTAGGTGATCCCGCAAAACGTCAGGCTGTCACTAATCCGACACGCACCATATATTCGATCAAGCGCTTCATGGGCGAGAAATGCGATCAGGTAACCGACGAGATCAAACGTGTACCCTATAAGGTAGTATGCCAGAACGATATGCCCAAAGTGGACATTGACGGTCGTGACTATACTCCACAGGAGATCTCGGCTATGATTCTCCAGAAGATGAAAAAGACTGCCGAGGATTACCTCGGTCAGCCTGTGACGGAAGCGATCATCACGGTTCCGGCATATTTTGACGACTCCCAGCGTCAGGCCACAAAAGACGCAGGCGAGATCGCCGGTCTGAAGGTAATGCGTATCATCAACGAGCCTACAGCCGCCGCACTCGCATATGGTCTTGACAAATCGACCAAAGAGCAGAAAATCGCTGTATTCGACCTCGGCGGCGGAACATTCGGTATCTCTATTCTCGAACTTGGCGACGGTGTGTTCGAAGTGAAATCAACCAACGGTGACACTCATCTCGGCGGTGATGACTTCGACAATGTTATCATTGACTGGCTCGCAGAAGAATTCAAGAATGACGAAGGCGTGGATCTCCGTCAAGATCCTATGGCCATGCAGCGTCTTAAGGAAGCAGCAGAGAAAGCCAAGATCGAACTTTCAAGCTCGACTTCTACTGAAATCAACCTTCCTTATATCACAGCTACCGCAACAGGTCCGAAGCACCTTGTCAAGACTCTGAGCCGTGCTAAGTTCGAGGCTCTTGCCTCTCGCCTTATCGATGCCGTGGCACAGCCCTGTATGAACGCTCTCAAGGATGCAGGTCTGAGCGCCAGTGAAATTGACGAGGTTATCCTCGTGGGCGGTTCGACACGTATCCCCGCCATCCAGGCAAAAGTAAAGGATATTTTCGGCAAAGAGCCCAACAAGGGTGTCAATCCTGACGAAGTCGTAGCTATCGGTGCTGCTATTCAGGGCGGTGTGCTCAGCGGTGATGTGAAGGATGTGCTTCTTCTTGATGTCGTGCCTCTGTCAATCGGTATCGAGACAATGGGTGGCGTGATGACCAAGCTGATCGACGCAAACACCACAATTCCTACCCGCAAGAGCGAGACATTCTCTACGGCTGCCGACAACCAGCCTGAAGTTACAATCCGCGTGCTCCAGGGCGAGCGTCCTATGGCCGCCGATGACAAACTTCTCGGTGAATTCAATCTCGGCGGTATAGCTCCGGCTCCGCGTGGTGTGCCGCAGATCGAGGTGACATTCGAAGTAGATGCCAACGGCATCCTCAACGTAACAGCCAAGGATAAAGCCACAGGCAAAGAGCAGTCAATCCGTATCGAGGCGTCAAGCGGCCTGAGCGACAGCGAGATCCAGCGCATGCGCGACGAGGCCAAGGCAAACGAGGAAGCCGACAAGAAAGCCAAAGAGCGTGCCGACAAACTCAACCACGCCGATTCAGTGATCTTCCAGACAGAGAAACAGCTCAACGAGCTTGGCGACAAGATTCCGGCTGACAAGAAAGCCAATGTAGAATCAGCACTTGCCAAACTGAAAGAAGTTCACAAGAATCAGCTCGTAGAAGATGTAGACTCAGCTGTGAAAGCCGTTACAGACGCGTTCCAGGCAGCCGCACAAGACATCTACAACGCACAGAATGCCGCAAGTGCAGGCGCAGCCGGTCCTCAGCCCGGAGCGACGGCACAGCCCGGCGATGAAAAAGACGTGACCGACGTCGACTTCGAGGAAGTGAAATAAGCCATCAATTTAGAAATATCTAAATCCATAAAAAAGGAGTGTAACATTTGGAGTTACACTCCTTTTTCTTTTTTAAGTTTTTTCACTGGCATTGCATTGGATTTAAGATTGCGAACTTTTTACAAGTCTCGAAAAGGCTGAAAGAGAATGACAACTGTCACTCCTGTTTTAAAAATGCCAGTAAAACATCAACCGGAACGGTTTGCGACAGAAGAAATTTTTGTGTAACTTTAGCGTTGAATAAGAAAAGATTAAAACACCTCCGAGTATGAACGAACTGGTTCCAAATATCGGGAATTACAAGAATCTGCTCAGCTATCAGAAGAGTGATGTAATTTTCCAGATCACATACTACTTCTGCAATAAATATCTGACACGAGGTGATCGTACAGTAGATCAGATGATTCAGGCCGCCAGAAGCGGTAAACAGAATATTGTAGAA
>DAAV01000061.1:5772-10180 GCA_001701295.1 Bacteroidales bacterium H10 | reverse complement strand
AGACTTCGGGGGCGGAGTGGGATTCAACACATCGGAGGCAAGCAAGGAACAGGCACACGGAGTAATATCAAAAGCGCTGAATCGCGCATTCTCACCGGAATTTCTAAACCGTGTGGACGACATCATAATGTTCGACCAGCTTGACAAGGATGCCATCTTCAGCATAATAGATATCGAGTTGCGGGATTTCTTCGCGCGTGTCGAAAAACTCGGGTTCCATCTCGAACTCACCCAAGAAGCCAAGAACTTCATCGCGGAGAAAGGCTANNAGAATTTCGGCGCCCGGCCTCTCAAACGTTCCATACAGAAATATCTTGAGGATGAACTGGCGGAACTTATGCTTAAGCTTGGAGCGGAGGGCCAGATCGGAGGCCGGATAAGCGTTTCCTACAAAGAGGGAGACAGCCAGCTGACACTCGATTACAAACCTGTGGAATAAAAGAAATGCGAGTCACTCGGCATAGACCGTAAAAGTATATGGAAATGTCCCGGAGGATGATGCTTCCGGGACATTTTATTTCCGTCTTTTTCTTTCTTATTTTGCTGTAAAACGACTGAAAAGTCGTATTTTTTTTGTAATTTTGTCAATTGGAGTGCAAGACTGCGTGCAGCCGTCATGCATACCTTTGAAAGATAATAATTACAACAGAAATAATGCAAGGAGACGACAAGATTATTCCGATCAATATCGAATCGGAAATGAAAAGCGCCTACATCGACTACTCGATGTCGGTGATCGTATCTCGTGCCCTTCCCGATGTGCGCGACGGTTTCAAACCGGTGCACCGTAGGGTACTGTTCGGAATGAACGAACTCGGAAACACATCATCGGGCGAGACAAAGAAATCCGCCCGTATAGTCGGCGAGGTCATGGGNNGACACCATGGGTAAATACCATCCCCACGGAGACTCGTCGATCTATCTGACCATGGTGCGACTCGCGCAGGAATGGTCACTCCGCTATCCCCTCGTATTCGGACAGGGAAACTTCGGTTCGATCGATGGAGACTCACCTGCGGCCATGCGTTACACCGAGGTTAAACTTGCCCGCATGGGAGAAGAGCTTCTCCGGGATCTTGACAAAGAGACAGTAGACTTCGTCCCCAACTTCGACAATACGCTTCAGGAGCCTTCGGTGCTTCCTACACGCATACCTAACCTGCTTGTGAACGGCGCCGCCGGTATAGCTGTCGGCATGGCCACCAATATGCCGCCACACAACCTGACAGAGTCTCTTAACGCTTCGATCGCGCTGGTGGACAATCCGGATCTTACTATCGACGATCTGATGGAGCATGTGAAAGCTCCCGACTTCCCTACCGGAGGCGAAATCTTCGGCATGCAGGGTGTCAGAGACGCCTACGAGACCGGACGCGGACGCGTGGTGGTAAGGGCCAAGGCCGAGATTGAGACAGAGGGAAATCATGATGTGATCGTCATATCGGAGATTCCTTACGGTGTACTCAAGGGTGAACTTGTGAAGTCCATAATACAGCTGGCCGAAGAAAAGAAAATCGAAGGCATAGCTGACGTGACCGATACATCGGCCCGCGGCAAAATCAACATCGTCATCGATATAAAGAAAGAGGCGAACGCGAAAGTCGTGCTCAACAAGCTTTTCAAGATGACTCAGCTCCAGACCTCTTTCAGCGTCAACAACGTGGCTCTGGTGGACGGCCGACCGAAGACGCTCAATCTGAAAGAAATTCTTCAGGCCTTCGTAGACCATCGCCGCGAAGTCGTGTTAAGACGCACGCGCTACGATCTGCGCAAGGCTGAGGAACGCGCCCACATCCTGAAAGGACTGATGATCGCGACCGACAACATCGACGAGGTGATAGCGATCATCCGCGGAAGCGAGACCACCGAGGAGGCACGCACACGGCTGTCGGAACGCTTCGGGCTCGATGAGATACAGACACGCGCTATCGTGGAGATGCGTCTGCGCCAGCTCACCGGTCTCGAGATGGAGAAACTCCGCAACGAGTATGACGAACTGATGAAACTGATCGCCCACTACAATGACATCCTCAACAACGAGCATGTGCTCCGTGAAGTAATCAAAGAGGAGCTCGTGGAGATCAGAGACAAATATGGCGACGAACGCCGCACCAAGATAAATCCGTTCTCAGGTGACTTCAATTCGGAAGACTTCTATTCCGATGACAAGATGATCATCACCATATCGCACCTCGGATATATCAAGCGCACGCCGCTCAGCGAATTCCGCGCACAGCACAGAGGAGGCGTGGGTGCAAAGGGAAGTTCGACACGCGACGAGGACTTTATCGAATACATCTACCCTGCCACCAACCACAACTACATGCTTTTCTTCACACAGAAAGGCCGTTGCTACTGGCTGAAAGTATATGAAATCCCGGAAGGCGCGAGAAATTCAAAAGGCCGTGCGATCCAGAATCTTCTGCAGATCGACCAGGACGACAGGGTGAATGCGTTCATAAGAGTAAAAGGTCTGACTGACCCGGCATTCAACACGACACACAATCTTGTGTTCGGGACAAAACGGGGATTCATCAAGAAAACCCAGCTTGCGGCCTACTCCCGTCCGCGCGCCATCGGTGTCAACGCAATCGTGATACGCGAGGACGACGAAGTGATCAGCGTAAGACTTACGGACGGCAATTCGGAAATCATCATGGCCAACCGCAAGGGCCGTGCGATCCGTTTCAACGAGCAGACCGTGCGCAGCATGGGCCGCATGTCGCAGGGCGTGAAGGCGATGACTCTCGACGAAGGCGACGAGGTAGTGGGCATGATCACCATGACCGGTGCTCCCGACGAGACAGTGATGGTCGTATCGGAAAACGGTTACGGCAAGCGCTCGGCACTCGATGACTACCGTATCACCAATCGCGGCGGCAAGGGAGTCAAGACCATGAGCATCACCGACAAGACCGGTTCTCTGGTATCGATCAAGAATGTCAACGACTCGAATGACCTTATGATCATCAATGAAAGCGGCGTCACATTGCGCCTGCCTGTAGCCGACATCCGAGTGATGGGGAGGGCCACACAGGGTGTCAAACTCATTGATCTCGGCAAACGGGGAGATACAATCGCATCTGTATGCAAGGTCGATTCGCAGCCGGAGGAAGAACTGGAGAACGAACTTGAAGCAGAAAGCGAAGAGAACCGTATCGAGCGCGCCGAAGACCGGGTGATACGGGAAGCGGAAGAGATTCTGGACGCTCAGGATCAGGATCCGGATGTAGCACCGGAGGAGATTGATGACGATGTTGAATCCGGGGATTAAACCGAAGCGTTAATATAAAATCGAAATATCAACCAATAAAACATATAACTATNNAAAAAAATTCTGACGATGGCTCTCTGTCTCACAGCTGTGGGAAGCATGAGCGCACAGAAGGATGCGGTTGACCAGGCCGCCAAACTCTCAGGCAAGATCGACAAGATCTCCGATGCCCGCGCACTTATCAATCAGGCCGTGTCAAATCCGGAGACAGCCAATGACGTGCGCACATATTATGTGGCCGGAAAATTAGAGTTCGACGCTTTCGACGAGGGTTTCAAAAAGCGCGCCATCAATCCCGATGACCCTGCAGTGAATCTCATCGACATGGGTAATGAACTTGTGAACGGATACAATTACTTCATAAAGGCTCTTCCTCTTGATTCAGTACCCAACGAAAAAGGACAGATCAAGCCCAAACATTCCAAGGATATAATCAGCAGAATCAATGGTCATCACAACGACTATTTCAACTTCGGCGGTGAAATGTTCAACAACAAGCATTATTATCCCGAAGCCTACAATGCCTTTATGATCTACGGAGACATTCCATCCCAGCCATGGGCCGACAAGGCGGTGAAAGCCGTACCCGACTCAGTAGTTGCGCTCGCCTATCATTATGCAGGTATCGGCGCATATTCGGGCAATGAACTTCAAGCTGCACTCAAGGCGTTTGAGAAAGCCCGCAAAGCAGGAATCACCGATCCGCAGAACTTCGTTTATGAGATCGCCTGCTGGCAGAACATAGCGCTCCGTGATTCCACTCTCGAAGAAACCGCCAAGAAAGAGATCGAGGGCATAGCGCGTGCTGGTTATGACCAGTTCGGCATTTCAAATCCCCTTTTCCTAAACAATCTTGTAAACGCTCTCCTTCAGCAGGGACGCAACGATGATGCCGTAGCGCTTATCGGAACTCAGATCAGCAAGACTCCGGATGTGCCATTCCTTTATGGCCTGCGCGGATATGTCAACGACCGCAGAGGCGATGACGAGGCCTCGATTGCCGACTATCGCAAAGCCTCTTCTTTCGACAACGCCGATATAGAGACCCTCAAGAACGCCGCCAAGAAAATCTATACTTCAGGAACAGTGATATGGAACGGTATCGAAGGCAATCAGCCCGAGAAACGTCAGGAA
>DAAV01000061.1:535-5767 GCA_001701295.1 Bacteroidales bacterium H10 | reverse complement strand
GAGCGTGCACAGGCTCTTGATCCTTCTGATAATGATGTAAACTACATCCTTGAAAACATAAACTACGCACTCGAGACTTATTTCTAATCTCAAGTTAACTGATAAATTAGAAGAGCGGGATTCGCTGGAATCCCGCTCTTCTAATTTATTATTGTCTTATTACTGTTTTTTCTCGCGTGGGATGGAAAGATAATGTGCCCGTTCACCGGGAGACATCTTCTCGATAGCGTAACGTAGAGTCATCCGCGGCATGACGGAAACATACCTGTCAAGAAAAGAGCGAAGCGCCTCAATGTCTCGTTTCCCCGCCTCACGCAACATCCATCCCGTAGCCTTATGTATGAGATCGTGTGGATGATCCATCTGCTCCGCGGCGACAGTAAAAGTCATATCCAGTTTTCCCTTGCGGATCAATGCCCAGGTAGATACGATACCGGTCCTTCTGTGCCAGATGCGGTTGTCACGTGCAAGCTGAAGCAATATATCAGTCCTGGCCATATCGTCAGATACATATTCGCCAAGAATGTAACTGCATGAGAGATCGACAAGATCCCAATTATTACAACAATGTATATGTGCAATATAATACTCCACTATACATTTCTGCCCGACATCATCGCCACATTTACGCGCGCTACGGAAAAGTTCCACCAATAAGAGAAGTCCGGCAAGACGGATCTCATGCCACTCTGAAGAAAGGAGAGGATCTATATCGCATAATGCAACTTCATGGCGATATCTTCTGACAAGCGCTCTTGTAGCCGGGACACGGATGCCGAGGAACTTATCGCCTTCGCCATACTCCCCTTTTCCCGTCTTGAAAAAACGCATAAGATGAGCCGCCTCCTCCGCAGAAGCCATTTTGGTCATCTCTTCAATAATCCTTTCACCTGTTTTCATAAGTAACTGATCTGAATATTTGCATTAATTTCATTATTCCTTTTTATCCCGACTGTGATATTAATCAACGGCCGAGGACGAATTTCCCTTGCATGCCTTCTTTAGGCCAGACGTCATTTCTTATAATTGACCGCAATGCCCTGACTACGGCATTTGGTCTCTTCTGAAAATGGTCAGGTATCTTTTTGCCGGCATAACGCGGATCCGCTTTTTCTATGAGACGATGGCCGATATAATCAAAGTTATCCACTCTCTCCACAAGCTCACATATGGCGGGATGAAGTTCGGGAGCATTGGCGGGAGCCTTGATTCCTACCTCTTCCGCCGAAGGTGGATTCTTTTCGAGCCGACAGGCCTCTCTCACGGTCATGTATTCGATATCCGTGATATAGAGCTCGGCATGAGTGTCCACATACATAGGTCCGTCCGAATTCATCAGATACCTGAGATTGCGGCCGCGACCGTTGGATTCTATATTAAAGAACATGCAGAGGATATTGTCGGCGTACACCGCATTATTGTCGACACCCGACAAAATATATTTTATCTTGAACTTCGTGAATTCGACTTTTCTTTTGAAAAGATCAAACAGCCCGGGAATCCAGTCCATGTTGGCTTGATCGGCCATTACATCCACCTCAAGTTCCACTTTCTCTTCGTTGCGTTTCCATATCAACGACGGACTATATTTTCCGTAGACTGTATCGTTGGCCACATCTTCCCTCCGGAGTATGTCGGGCAAGTCGTGACGTTTGAATATCCCCACCCAGTCCGACCATGAGAAATGTTGACCGAAATGATTGCTCACACTGTCGAGACCGGACGAATCAGTAAAATGATAATACGAACTCNNGGACTAAGCCATCCCCTGTAATTCCCGGTCTTGCGTACAGGGACCATAAAATCCACAGTCTTCTCACGGAAAAGAAGAACAGTATCGGAATATGTCGTAAGAGTGGAATATTCCCGCAGATACCCGGTGAGATGAAGTACCTGCCTCTTTTTCGGATTCACGAGCAATTCAGGAAGGACCTTGACCTTTGGAGCAGGGGCGCCACTGACATCAGCCCGGACTTTTCCACAAAACAGAAAAGCCATTGCAGTCATCACAATTAAAATCTTATATCTCATATGAAAAAGCGTGCGCTAAAACAAAAATAGTACAAGTGTACGATTACTTAACTGTTTTCCGACACTATCTGTGACACCGATTCCCCAAAACCGTTTATTTACGCAATTGAAAAAGACATTCCCTATTTTTCAGTACCGAAGCGGGAGGTGTCAATATCAACCTCTTTTGGTTTAAATCCGTTGAAGCGCCAGATGAATGTGAGTTTGAGATTGCGGGCCATATCCCTAACTTTCATTCTGTAGTCCTGACCTGCATGGCTGATTGTCATTGCGGGAGACCATTTATTGAATATGTCATCCGCTTTCAGATCGAGTTCACAGCAACGCTTCTTCCCGAACTGCCATTTTACTCCGGCATCGATTTTCCAGATAGCCGAAAGGTTTGCTATCCCTTGCAAAGAGGGTGAAATATAGCTAAAATCAAGAGACAGGGATACAGGGCAATTATGGCTGAACTTGAATGAATTGGTAAGAGAGCCATAAAATATCCATTTGCTGTTGTCAAAACTTATATCATGGAATTTATCCGCTTTCTCCCGCTGATTGAACAGGTTGGCAGTGGCTGCCGCGTTCCAGATATAACCCACACCNNCGTAGAGATTAAGTCCGACAACCCGTTTGTAATTCATATTGATTGTCTGATAAATAAGATTGAGAGCATCAGGCGACTGGTACGGCAACTGTACTGTGGATTTGTCGCCATATTGAAAATAGAGTGTAGCCACATATTTCTGCCTAATGATGTAGTTGAATTGGGCATCGTATTGGATATATGGCTTTAATGCCGGATTACCTATTACTGTCGAGTAGTCGTTAATGTGGCTTGTCCCGCCATGAAGCTCCCAATATGACGGATAGACACGTCGGGTGCTGAGATTAAGCTGGAATATGCTTTTCGGTGTTTTGTAATATGTCGCGCCAAGTTGCGGGATGAAACTCCAGTTGTGCTGATATTTACTGTGGTAATACTCCCCTTTTGCAGAGATATTGAATGATAAACCCCAATCGAACGAGCGTTGAGTGCCTGCATAGACACTTACGACATCCTCATCGAGCATATCATTAAAGTCAGCCTTGTCTGATGAAGCATATATCTGGGAACTATGATCTTCGGAACGTTGATATTCCGCACCATAATCAAGCAGCCATTTGCCGATATGATGCTCCTGGTCTAAATAGACATGATAGCGGTTGATGTTCTGTCTGTTGTCAGAGCCAAGCAGCCATTCATTATCCTTAAAAAGTGATTGGGAACGGTTTTCATAATAACGCGTATAATCGGCGCCGATTGTCATACCGAACGGAGCCACGTATCGCAGGGCTATGCTATGATAGCTGACCGGCGACCGCATACCATACTCGTTGATAAAATTTCCAAGTGTGCCGGTCGAGAGGCTTTTACTTTTTGAATCAGAAATAATCTGGCCGTTGTAAGTGAGTTTCAATTTCTTCCATGCAGCGGATGCAAATATGGTATTGGTCCAGTTTCGGCTGATACGCCTCATATCGTCTTCAATCATAGCACGCTTGCCGTTATATAGATGATTTGACCATGTTTCCTCGCGGCTCCACGATTTACTGCGCGACAGCCCATAGTTCAAGTCAAAGGTCCAGTCCTTTATAGCGTATGTGGCGGCAAGACCTCCGCCATACGAACCGTAATGAGCCTGATTGTATCCGGCTCTCACCTGTCCCTGCAGGCCGTCGATATATGTAGGAGTTTTTAATACCACATTGATTACAGCACCGTTTACATGATATTNNCGATATTTTGCCGGAGCGGAATACATTATCTCGACATTCTTCATCCTGTCAACGGGAGTGGTATATAGGAGTTGATAAAGATTCTGAAGCGGCATATCGGTCAGTTCTCCATTAAGGATTATGGTGACATCTGATGCGCCTGCCAGACCTATCATGCCGTTGTTGTTCGTCACGCCTGGAAGATAACCAAGAGCCTCGTGTATGTTGTTTACGGGTTTATCCTTGACAATACCCGGCAAGTCAACCACCATAATGCCATCTTTGCCACTCACCTGCGGTTTCTCTCCTTTCACAACAACTTCATTCAGTTGCTGTGCGGAGACTGTATCGGGTGATTCCGTCTGTGCATAAGCTGATACGCTATGCAGAATTGTTATGAAAAGTAATGCTTTCCTCATTGTTGTACGTTTTTTTCTGAGGCAAAGTTAGACTTACTTGCATTCATAATCGCCATAACCAACCTTATTTAGTCTTAAAACTACGAAAATAACACGCTGGAATAACCACTTTTACCAATAATCTCAAAATTGGAGGGGCGCAAATAGGGTTGCTTGCCATAGTTTTCTATGGCAACGAATAAGGTTTAATAACTACAAGCAATTTATCGTTTGGCAAGAAATTTTACAAATTCCCAACCCAAACCAATAGCGAGAAACAATGGTGAGAATATTATATAATATAGTTCAAACGTATTAGGCTGTTGACCTCGTTTGTATTCTTTTAATTCTGCAATATCTTTATTGTAATCAGAAATAGTCCGCTGAATATCTCTGAAATAATTCTCTAAGATTTGGTCAGAGGTCAGCAATCCAGGATAACATATTGAATCCATAGAAATTGGTTCCTGTTTATAATAGCATTGGGATAAATAACCTTTATAATCTTTTATCCATTGACAAGTCGTAAAATAATCCTCTTGCATTAGATTAAGGTTCTGAGGACTATATTCCGTCTCTATGAATTCTTGGCAATAGTAATCCTCGTTTAAATTCGACAATAAACGCCATTTATACTGACCTTCTATTCGCATTTGGTTCCTATAATATTCTCGTTCATAGAATATCTGTCGGCTATCTTTAACGACACCAAATATACCTAAACAAGTAAACAGCAATCCACATAAATTGGCTATGCGCCAAAATTTATCGCGTGGTGCAAATATCTTTATTGCGAGCAACCANNAAAAATAAAGGCGAAATTAATAGTTTCTCAATTNGTAACATATATATGGTCGGCTTATTAATATGCAAATTTACGACTTTTCTATGATAACCATTGCAAAAGCCGCAGAGGATTATTTACAAGCATTCTAAGCCGCTTTCAAAGCTATGCGGTATATCTTTATCTATCTGAGTGCGGAAAACGCTGCTATGACGCTTAGAATAGGCTCGCAACATATGTATAACCTTAACTGTACGAGCGAGGCTCAAAGAGTAT
>DAAV01000061.1:0-498 GCA_001701295.1 Bacteroidales bacterium H10 | reverse complement strand
TATAATACTCTAAGATTAAATTGCAATACAAGTCTTTTTAGAGATTCAGTTCTATATTACAACAAAGATAAAATTCAGCTCTATTATATTGCATTATTCATTATATTACAATTACATATAATTTATATACGGTTGATTAATTCCTCTTTATTATATGGCATTTAGTTTTAACTTTCGCCCTTTATTTGTTCTCCAAAGAATATGAAATAAATCATTTAAGGGAAGTTTCTCTCTATTGCGGTCTATCCAAATCAATCGTTTCGCAATCGTCTTGCGAAACGCGCGTATGGAGTAATCTTTTGGGGATGAATATTCATTCATAATCGCATAAACTTGTCGTCTTGCTCGGTTTTCATCTGAATTATAAAACTCTTTTGCCAAGCGTTTGACAGCATTTGTTGATGTCCACGACTTATTAATTTAAGTTTCGCAAGTCGTACACTTTCCCGGTTCATCCGCATGGCTTCCCCTCCTTCCGGGAAGGAGGGGTGGCTGAAA
>DAAV01000085.1 GCA_001701295.1 Bacteroidales bacterium H10 | reverse complement strand
TAATTTTTAATAGCTACTTACAGTGATCAGAGACATCTCTTTGAGAGTGGAGCCGCGAGTCGCTTCGGACGATACCTTGTTGCGCAGGGCGGTAGCCCGGACTGCCGGAATTCCGGAGGCGTCGGTCAATGATATGCGTGTCGTCCGACGTTCGGTCGACGCACGCAAACGGCAGGTCATGCTCAATCTGAACGTGCGTATAGCGTCCGGAGACGATCTTAAGGTAGAACCTCTTCTGCTGCCTTTNNCTTTGGATTATACTCCGGTCGGAGCCGATGCTCCGGTTCTGATAATAGTCGGTGCGGGTCCGGCAGGACTTTTCGCCGCTCTTGAGGCTATACGTCTCGGCATGCGCCCTGTTATCATTGAACGCGGCCGTGATGTTGACTCGCGACGCAGGGATCTGGCGGAAATAAGTAGAGAGAAACGTATAAATTCCCAGTCAAACTACTGTTTCGGGGAAGGAGGGGCAGGTGCTTACAGTGATGGTAAACTTTACACAAGAAGCAAAAAACGCGGATCGGTAGAAGAAGTTTTGCAGATATTTGTGCAGCATGGTGCATCTTCCGATGTTCTTGTTGACGCGCATCCTCATATCGGCAGTGACAGACTTCCGCATGTCATAAAGGCAATGCGTCAGACCATAATAGATTGTGGTGGTTCGGTGATGTTCGAGACATGCGTCACAGGTCTTGAAATCGCGGAGGGAAAGATCTCCGGTGTTATTACGGATCGNNAGAGGTCCGGGGGGAAGGTGTGGTGCTTGCCACCGGTCATTCCGCCCATGATACTTTCAGGATGCTTGCCGGTTCCGGTATCGGACTTGAGGCCAAGGGAATTGCCGTGGGAGTACGTCTCGAACACCCCCAGTCTCTTATTGACAGGATACAATATCATTCGCGTGAAGGACGTGGCAGATATCTTCCGGCGGCCGAATACAGTTTTGTCACACAGGCCGGCGGCCGAGGTGTATATTCCTTCTGTATGTGCCCCGGCGGTGTGATAGTTCCTGCCGGAAGTGCCGACGGTGAACTTGTTGTCAACGGTATGTCGGCTTCGGCACGCGCAGGAAAATGGGCTAATTCAGGAATGGTGGTGGAAGTTCATCCGGGGGATTTTCCTGAGTTTTCCGGACATGGTCCGCTTGAGATGCTTGCGCTTCAGGAGTCTCTCGAACGTTCGATGTATGAAGCCGCGGGCGATACTATTGTCGCGCCGGCACAGAGAATGCTCGATTTTGTGGAAGGTCGGGAATCGGAAGATCTTCCCTCCACATCTTATGCGCCCGGTATCCGCACCGCTGATTTCAACAGCTTGCTTCCTCCTTTTATTGCCTCCCGGCTGCGTGATGGTTTCGTGGATTTCGGGCGTAAAGCGAGGGGCTTTCTTACCAACGATGCCGTCATGATAGGTCTTGAATCGCGTACATCTTCGCCTGTACGTGTGTTGCGTGATCCCGTATCATTACAGAGTGTCACCACCATGCGGCTCTATCCGGCGGGCGAGGGAGCCGGCTATGCCGGAGGAATAGTTTCTGCGGCTATAGACGGCATACGTTGCGCGCGTGCCGCGGCTGAACAAATCGTATCAACAAATAATGAAAGCAAATAATGACAATCCTTAATATAGAAACCTCAGGTAAGATATGCAGTGTCGCACTGACACGTGACGGTGCGCTCGAGATGCAGCTTGACGACCGCGAAGGCATGCAGCATGCCAATAGGCTTGCTCCTTTTGTGGAGCGGTGCATGGAGGAACTCAAGCGCAAGGAAGAAAAACTTGATGCCGTGGCTGTAAGTCTCGGGCCTGGAAGTTATACCGGCCTTCGCATCGGTCTTTCGCTCGCGAAAGGTCTTGCATTCAGTCTGGGCATACCTCTGATCGGTGTCGACACACTCAAGATCATTGCGGTCAAGGCCATGTTCCGTTCTATGGACTGGACCGGAGAAGAAGTGCTTGTGCCGATGGTCGATGCCCGCAGGATGGAAGTGTTTACCGCGCTTTTTGACTTCGCTCTTAATCCGCTGGCCGAACCGGGGCCTATGATCCTTGATGAAAATTCATTTTCGGAATTGCTCTCGGCGGGACGTCACCTGTATTTTATAGGAGACGGAGCTGAAAAAGCGAAAAAGGTCATCGATCATCCGAACGCACATTGGATCGACGGTCTGCTTCCTCAGGCCAAGGATATGCTTGCATTGTCGGAAAAGGCTTTGCGTGAGGAGGATTTCATAGACATTGCATATTCCACTCCCAATTACCTCAAGGCATATCAGACAACAACTCCCAAGAATCATCTTGTGTGACGGTATTCTGAAAGTATTGGATACGGTAACCAATAACGAATTAAAAACAACATATGCTACCATATAATACAGACATGGAGCCGGTGCTCCTTCCCGAATACGGGCGACATATACAGGGACTCATAGACTATTGCGTGGGAATCCCTGACAGAGAGGAACGCACGGCGTGCGCCTATGCCATAGCCGACACTATGGCCGGGATATTTCCCGATCTTGTCGGCGAGAACAACGATTATTCCAAAATATGGGATCAGTTGAACATAATGTCGCGTTTTGAACTCGACATCGATTTTCCGTGTGAGGTGATCACGGCTGAGAAGATGCACCCCAGGCCGGACAAGCTCCCGTATACTTCATCGGATATGCGTTTCAGGCATTACGGCAAGAATATCGAGAAGATGATATCGATTGTCGCTGCTCTTGAAGACGGAGAGGAACGGGAGGTGCTGATCTCAATGCTTGCCCATCATATGAAAAAGCTGATGCTTCAGCACAACAAAGAAGGGGTGGACGATGCCAAGATACTTCGTGATCTTTCTCTCTATTCCGGAGGCAGGATCGATCTTGATCCGCAGACATATCTTCTGCATGAATTCCGTGAGGCTCCCCAACCCCAGCGAAATACTAAAAAGAAAAAAAGAAAATGAGCAGTTTCATTGTCGAGGGAGGTCATGCCCTCCATGGAGAGATCGCCATAAAGGGAGCGAAAAACGAAGCGCTCGAAGTCATTTGCGCCACTTTATTGACTTCCGAGAAAGTCATTATTTCAAATCTGCCGCAGATCTCGGACGTGCGCAACCTTATTGCGTTGCTGTCCGAGATGGGTGTAAAAGTGAATTATATTACTCCATCCGAGGTGGAGTTTCAGGCCGATGAGGTGGATCTTACATATATTCAGGGGGACCAGTTCCGTAAAAAGGCTGAATCTCTGAGAGGATCCGTAATGGTGATGGGGCCGTTGGTGGCAAGATTCGGTACGGCGGTAATGCCTCGTCCCGGAGGTGACAAGATCGGCAGGCGACGCCTGGATACTCATTTTGTCGGGCTGCAGAATCTCGGGGCTTCTTTCAGTTACAGTTCCGAGACTCACACATATCATATCACCGCTCCTGCCGACGGCCTCAAAGGATGCTATATGCTGCTTGACGAGGCATCGGTGACGGGCACGGCCAATATTGTCATGGCGGCGGTTCTCGCCAAGGGTGTAACCACTATTTATAATGCGGCGTGCGAACCTTACATACAGCAGTTGTGCCGTATGCTGACACGCATGGGTGCGAGAATAGAGGGTATCGGATCAAATCTTTTGCGTATAACGGGTGTCAGTGAGCTCGGAGGCACTGCCCATACGCTTCTTCCCGACATGATAGAAGTGGGTAGTTTTATCGGCATGGCCGCCGTTACAGGATCCAATCTTCTTCTGAAAAATGTCGGTATAGAGGAACTCGGCATGATGCCTTCGGCGTTTGAGCGTATAGGTGTCAGTCTTCAGATCGAGGGCAATGATATCAGAATAGACCAGAAAGAGATATACCATATAGACGAGTTCATCGATGGTTCGATAATGACAATATCGGATGCGCCTTGGCCCGGACTCTCGCCGGATCTGCTCAGCATTTTTCTGGTGGTCGCCACACAGGCAGTCGGTTCTGTGATCATTCATCAGAAGATGTTTGAGAGCCGTCTCTTTTTTGTCGACAAACTGCTTGACATGGGAGCTCGGGTCATACTGTGCGATCCTCATCGCGCGGTGGTCATCGGTGCCGGAAAGTTCCACAGTCTGCGTGCCACCGACATGGTCTCGCCCGATATCCGTGCGGGCATAGCCATGCTGATAGCTGCAATGGGAGCCCGTGGCACAAGCCGTATCCAGAATATCAATCAGATCGACAGAGGATATGAAAATATTGACCGTCGTCTCAACAAATTAGGCGCTAAAATCATTAGAATGGAAGAATAGCCGCGTGGCAGTGCCTGCCGGCTCGTTTAATTGCAGCTTATGATCAAGAAAGAAGATATAGTTGAAATCGGCAAGTTCCAGAAGACTCATGCACTGAAAGGAGAGTTGAACGCTCTTCTTGATGTGGATGAGGATTATGCGAATGACGGACATCCTTTCATAGTCGACATCGACGGTATATATGTGCCGTTTTATGCCGAGTCCATAAGACCCAAAGGATCTGAATCGTTTCTTGTGAAATTACGCGACATCGATTCTCAGGAAAGCGCGCAAAAGATGGTCAACAAGGAAATTTTCGGCCTTCGCGCGGATCTTGTGGATTATTTTGATGATCCCGATATGGAGATAGTTGCCGATTTCGTGGATTTCAGGATTGTCGACAGCCATCTCGGCGAGATCGGAACGATAGTGGATGTGGATGATTCTACGGCCAATGTGCTTTTTGTAGTAGAGAACACTGCCGGCGACCGTATTTTTGTTCCCGTTGCCGAAGAGTTTATAAATACCATTGACGACGAGCGTCGGATAATAGAGACAACTCTTCCCGATGGTCTGGTGGATTTAAATAAATGAAGTTGTTTAAACTAATTTTGGACAATTATTATGAGTGAACTTACAAGATTTGATGAGGAGGAGGCGATAAAATTTATCCGGGCCACACTCACGCCTGAAAAAAACAGTGAGATTCCCGATGACGAGATCCTTTATATAATAGATACGATCTGGGACTGGTATGAGAAAAACGGTTATCTTGAGATAAGCGCGGATATCACCGATGAGGAGGAACTCAATGTTGATGCTCTGACGGCTTATGTGCAGAAGGAACTTCGCAGAGCGGGAGAATTGTCTGTTACGCCCGCTGATGTCGAGGCTATAGTTAAAGCGGAATTGCAATATGAAGAGTCTATCGAAGAATTTTAAGATAGTGGCGTTGGCGTCGCTCGCTGTTTTTTCAGCCGGTGTTCTTGACGCACAGAACCGGATGACATTCAAAGTCGGTGAAAAGACGGAACAGTCAACCAAAAGTCAGACCGGTCAGCAGGAGAATCCGGAAGATCTCGATGAATTGAATTTTATCGAGATGGTGAATTCTGTGCCGCTTGACAACAAAAGTGCGGATCTGATACGTAAATTTCAGGAAAAGGAGGGTCGCAACCGCCTTTTCGGCCGTGAGTATAATTCCAAAAATAATTGTACGGTCGAGACTTTCCGGAACAAGGAAGTTCTTCTTGTCACAATTCCGGCAGCCAGTCTGTTTGCTCCCAACTCTACGGAGTTGCGCCCGGATGCATCGGTTCTGCTGGCTCCTTTGAAACGCTATCTTAAGGATCCCGACATGTATCGTGTGCTGATGGTCATGCATACCGACAACACCGGTTCGGAAGTATATCGTGACCATCTGACTGAAGAACGATCCAAAGCTGTGGCGGACTGGTATGCGGATCAGGGCGCGGATACTACCTATCTGTTCCCTTACGCTTTCGGCGACGATATGCCGCTCGTAGAGAACAATTCCATGAGCAACCGTGAACGTAACCGTCGTCTTGAGGTTTATCTCGTGCCTGGAAAGAAGATGCTTGAACAGGCCAAGAAGGGCCGCATCGTTTTCTGATCCACAGCATCGGCTCCCGCTTACTTGTCGAGTCGGCGGCGCTGGAAGAAGAAGCGTGTGTAGGCGATAAACAGCAGCGCGCCGGCCCCCTGCATTGCGGCTACAACCCAGAATGCCGCGGNNCTCCATGCTGTCTGCCGCGAGGATGTCGGCACCGTAGCCGGTGGCAGCGGCTACAACCCAGAATGCCGCGGCGAAGCTGATATATTCCACTATAAATCCGCCTAACAGAATCCCCATGCCCATGCCGAGATCCCACGATATGAGAATCGAGGAATTGGCAGTGCCTCTCTGGTCATGACGGGCCATGCTTATGAACATGTTCAGAAATGCCGGATACATCTGCCCGTTGCCGAGGCCGATCAGTAGAGCCGAGAGATAGAATGTCCATTCTCCCAAAGCGGTGGCGAAAAGTGTATATCCTACAAAGGATATCAATACTCCGCGCAGGCAATTCTCAGTTAGTTTGCCTGCGCGGAGTGATTTTGATCCATACAGGCGTGACAACATGAGACCACCGCTGAGAAGCAGGAAAAACATACCTGTGCCATCTGTTATTCCGAGCATCTCCTGGCCGTAGATAGCCACATAGTTGCTCATTACTCCCCAGCAGAGACCGAACAGGGATATATTTATGGCCATCAGCCATGCCCTGTTTAGAAAAAAATGGTCAAGGCTCAGTTTCGGTTTGTTTTCCACGGGTTTTCGTTCCGGAAGCCGGACTTTGCTTGAGCATATGAAGCCTGTGAAAGAAAGGGCCAGAGAGATCCAGAACAACAATGAGAAATTGCCTGTCGCATTGTATATGTAGATTCCCGCTGTCGGCGCGATAGCCATGGCGAGATTGTTGCTCAGTCCGTAGAATCCTATTCCTTCGTTACGGCGCGAGGAGGGGAGTACGTCGATGGCCACCGTGCTGTTTGCGACAGTCGATGCTCCGAAAGGTATGCCGTGGAGGGTGCGTACAATAGCGAACATAAGCAGGGTGGAGGCGCCTATATAACCTGCGAAAAATATAAAGAATGCGAAGAAACAGATCATAAGCACCTTCTTGCGGTTGAAACTGTCTACAAAAAATCCGCTGAAAGGTCTGATCAGAAGTGTGGCGACGACATATCCGGAAAGCACTATCCCGATCATATCCTTGTCTGCCTTGAACTGACTGTCAAGATAAATAGGCAATAACGGAGTCAGGAGATAAAATGCGAAAAAGAGCAAAAAGTTGCACGTCATTACTTTCAGATATTCCTTGTTCCACAGCCTTTCGCCGGGCGATGCCGTTTTGACTTTCCGGGGTGTCGTATTGTCAATGATTTTATTGTCAGACATAGTTATTACAATAACGGATACCGCCTGCGGTCGGCGATATCCGGTTGGCGATGCAAAATTACTGTTTTTTTCTTATTTGGGCAAATTGATTGATTGTCAGATGGGTTTGAAGGGCGTGGGTCCTAACCATGTACTTTTGTGGAAGTTGATGGAAAGCCGAGGAAATATAGTGATGGCTGGAGTAGAGGCGTATATATTCATGGTACATATATCCGGATCTGCTGACGTAGATTGAGATTGTGGGACTGCACAACAAAAATTTGCTCTATTGACATAAAAGAGGCCGGTAATTTGAAAATCAGCGGTAGCCCAGGCTCTGTGAATTTCTTAATCGTAGGTTCCGGTGATATAGATGCAGGGGACTTCAAGGTAGAAACTGGCAAAGCCTCGGTAGCCGGTTCCGGTGACATTCGCTGTAATGTTGAAAGGCTCTCTGACCGAGTCCGAGGCTTCGGCGACATCGACAACCGATACTGATTACAGTTTGCTGATTCGATCAATCAGTTCCGGCAATGTTGTCGCACCGTCGAGGTTATCGTTTTTGTCGAAGACCATATAGTAGCGGTAGTTTTTCCCGCTTTCATTCTCCCATATCTTGCCAAGTCGCAATTTGTCCTGACTGTCGGAATTGTCTCGGTCATCACCTTTTGTTTCGATGAGCACAATCCTGCCGGACTTCAGATGGACTATGAAATCGGGATAATGATTGATGTTTCCGTTGATGTAGAAACCTTTGCCTCGTTCAAGATTGCGGTGCCAGAAATCCACATTGGGCAATGCCGACACTTGACGGATCACTTCCGCCTCAAAGTCGTTGAATGAACCTTCTTCCGTATATAAGGACTTTGAGATTGAATGACGGTCAATCGGCGAAGTATTGATTGCCTTTGGAAGTCGGTGAGTTTCCCTTGTCCGTATCTCGCCCATATCTCTCAGCCTGTCAAATTGGGATGCGGCGTAGTCGGAGAGCATTTTACGGATTTTATCTCGGAACAACTTTATTGTCGAACCAAGATTATCAGTGAGCTGACTGAGTTTCTCGGAATCAAGATTGCCTATAACATCTTTTACATACTTAACGAGCATGTGCTGTGGAATGGAATCAAGCCCTGTCAGCGAAGAGGCAATCTTCTCTGACAACTGGCTTATCTTCCCCTCAGGAGCAAGAGACGCGATGTAACTCTTGAACGCATCCATCTGTTGTGTGTTAAGCAACCATGACTTCGGCACAAATTCGTTCTCATTCCTTTGTTCGAGGTCAATCCTGACGGCTGTCGATGCCGCCCAGTTCCACTGGATATTCTTATCCTGTTTGCTAATGTCAAAGCCTCTGTAAAGATGCTCCTTTTCGAGTTTTACCCACACATATTCATCCGTCGTTTCATCAAACAGAACCTTGTTAGTCAGTTTCTGCCTAATCTCAAAGATAGGCAACTGAATAACAGATGCGACCTCAACAAAGTAATCTTTAATCCGGGCTTCATTAGAGACTTTCGCCTTTGTGGGGATTGACACCGGTTGATCTTCGTTATCCTCATCTTCAAGTTTCTTGGTAAAGTCCTTGTTCTGTTTGGAAGCAACTGTCAGAATCTCGGCTACCGTTTTCGGCTCTTCCTTGTTGTCATTAGCCGCCAACACCTCTTTTGCGGCAACCACATCCACATCGTCAGCGGGGTCATATAGCGGGGCCGCTACGTTCTCGACCTCACTTGTAGGAGAATCAAAAAGACTTGGCTGTTTTTTCGGAGAGTATGACGGAGTTACATTTGTCTGCTCAACCTCTACAGCTCTATAATCCTTTGCACTGAAGCCGGAGTTTTGCAAACCGTCTATGATGCCTGAGATTGTCTGCTCGAAATCATTGGAAGAAGTCAGCACATATCCCATATTCAGGAACTCGCAGTCGCTCTCCTTTGTATAGGGCAATCGCAATATGCGGCCCAATATCTGCTCCACATCCACTTTTGATGTTCTGTTGGCAAGCGAGGCAAGAATATAGGCAAACGGACAGTCCCAACCCTCTTTCAGAGCGTTGACTGTAATGATATATCTGACCGGACAGTCACGACTCATCAGGTCGATTCCTTTCAGTTCATCTTTTCCGGCGGTTTTGATCTTTATTTGCTCTGCCGGAATACCCATCTCGACAAGGTTGTCTTTTATCTTGTCGAATGTCTCGCTGTCATCCGAAGTTCTCGGTTGCGCCTGAAACAGCACAATCGGACGGATATATTTGCCACCTCGTTGCTTTGCATCAATAGCCTGCTGTTCCAGATTGTTGCGGAGCTGAATGGCGTTGAGCATCAGATCTGTCTTGTTACGCTGATTATAGACTATGACAGGCAATTTAACCATGTGCTCGTCTTTGAGTTGCTTCGCATCCACGAATGAGATTACATTGCTTGTTTCCCGGGGCGTCGCAGTCAATTCAAGGATGAACGACGGATTTATATCGTGCAATGTCTCGGTTCGGAGATTACTCCGGAAGTTGTGGCTCTCGTCAATGATTACAACGGGATTGAGTGATGCCAATACGTCTATCAGCGACTCTTGTCCGAACTCTGCAAGTTCAGAGTTTTCACGGCGGACACGCCTTGATTCCTTGTCTGTCGCCGCGAATGAGTCGATACTTAACACCGCTATCGTAAGCTGCTCCTTGACCGTCACCGGGTCAAATCCCTTTGCATTTAGAAGTCCCTCTTTATCGTACACACCAACGGCACCACTGAAAAGCGTGTCAATCCGCTGACGGTATGGGTCTGAAGGGTCTTTAAGGCGTCGTACTGTCTGTTGAAGAATCGGATCACTCGGAACAAACCAAACAACGACCTTCGGCTTATCGACCTCAAGTGTTGCAAACATCTTTTCGAGAGCGTTGCAGGCTATGAATGTCTTGCCTCCGGCAGTCGGCACTTTTACAGTAACCCTCGGAACCCCTGAAATACTGACCTGATATGGACACAACTCCGTTCCTTCTGCCAGCTCAACGCCCTTGTTCTGCCAGAAGCTTCTATATGCTTTTGATATATTTCTTTTCTCATTGCATTGGTCGATAAACGCCTCGATGTCGCGGAGAACCTTCCGCTGGTATCTTTTCAGTTCCATATCAGAATCTCCTTATGTCTCGTGGTATTTTCCTAAAAGTGATATTCTTAGCCTCCATGAAATCATTAGGCAATGTGCAGGTGTCGGCATATATCACATAATGCTCCGCCTTTTCGATTACAATCTCCTGAACAGTCTCCATGTTCAGGTCTGTTATTTCTTCCGGTTTGTAGTAGAAATAGTAACCGATGTCATTATAGGTATCCATCAACCAACTATCTGTTTTGCGGCGCAATGGCCGGTGGGTTTCCGAATAATAGACATATTCGCGGATTTTATCTTCTCCAATCGCTTCATTGAGATTATTATCGTCAATAAACAACGGAGCGCCTACCTCGTAAAAATCAAATGCCGCAGGAATACCCTCAGCCATTCCGTCGGAAACGGTTGAGGCAATTACCTTGACGCAGTTGTCGGCAATCTTTGGTTTGGATATTTCGGGGTATTTATCTTGATTATCTGAAATGACCCTCTCTGCCTCGGCAATAATCTCGGCTCCTTTCGCAAGATTCTTCGGCGTAAGTTTCTTGCTGAAAAGTTCGACCTCCTGCTTCTGCTTGGTGGAATAACCGGTAATAACCCGACGTACACGCTCAGCCGTCGTATCCTCGGCATAATCCATCATTTCTATCAGTATGAACCGGCGGTTGCCTCCATCTTTACGATTTTGTCGAAGCAAAGCATGGGCGGTAGTGCCACTGCCGGCAAACGAGTCAAGAACAATACTATCAGATCTGGTAGCGATACGTAGTATGCGCTCAATGAGACGTACAGGTTTCGGAGTATCAAACGGGACTTTCCCTCCAAAGATGTCTTTCAGTTCCTTCTTTGCTTCATCGGTATGACCGACTTCGGAATAGGGCCAGAGATTGGTCACGACACGACCTTCCATTTGTTCAAGATAGGATTTTCGACGGATACCGCCTTCGCCATTCTTTGTGAAGTAGAGTTTGGGCCACTGACCGCGCTCTAAAACGGCTTGTGCCAATTCTCTGGATTTCTCCAATGACTTTTTGAGCATTATGGCACAGACTCCTTCACGCACTTCATTTTCCGGAATACCGCAGACTTCAGCGCGTTGCTTGGCGTCATTGATGTCTCGAAGTTCATAGGAGCACCATCCATTCATTATACGGAGCATCTCCTTTTGGTCAAATCGCCAGCATGATGTTTTAGCAGGATAGAATATTTCGCCAGTGAATGGATGCTGAATAGCATAAACCATGCCTTGATGGGTTGCGGCTCCGGGAGCACAAGGATTATCACTTGTCCATGCGCACCAGTCATTATCCGGATTCTTATATTTGGCATCCATTTCGTCAGTCCGTTCAAGACGATTAGGTTGCCAGTCCGAAGATTTGGAATACACAAGAATATACTCCGTCTCGCTGACTATTCCTTTGGAATCATTACGGGGCGAATAAGTACGTTGCCAAGAGATGCAACCGACAAAGTTGTTAAAGATTCGGTCACAGATAGCTTTAAGCGATGCAAACTCATTGCGGTCTATCGAGATGAAGATTGCGCCGTCAGGACTAAGTAACTTCTCAAGCAGAACAAGACGAGGATATATCATGCAGAGCCATTTATCATGGCGGCTGAAATCCTCGCCCTCTTTACCGACAATATCGCCTATCCATTTGAGGATACGCGGGTCTTTCACATTGTCGTTATACACCCAGCCCTCATTGCCGGTATTGTACGGAGGATCAATATATACACAATCCACTCGTCCCTCATACTGAGGGAGTAACGACTTCAGAGCGACAAGGTTGTCACCGTGTATTATCTTGTTGCCACTTTCGGTAGCCGACTCTTTCCGGCCCTCAGAATCAAAACCATACTGATGCTCCAGAACATGAAACGGCACCTCTAAGTGATGAGC
>DAAV01000130.1:275-13981 GCA_001701295.1 Bacteroidales bacterium H10 | reverse complement strand
GGGACCTTCGTAGAAAACAAACGAGGGACAACCCTCACGCTCCTTCATGGAACGCTCGAAAAGCATGTGCTCATCCCAGATGCCGAGCATCTCTTTGTTGATGTCCGACAAATTGAGCTGTCTGCTATATTCCTGAAATTTTTTCATATGCTGTGTTTTAGTTTTTATCGTTTAGATCCTTTGACGCCCTTCGTGCCCTTAGTTCCGCCGCCGAGCGCGAAGATATTGTGATCGTAGGTGAAAGTCTTGCGGTCCGTAGCACGCTTGCGTTTCAGGGCAAGCGCCACCAGACAGTCCATCAGCTGGGTGAACGAGATGCCCGACGCCTCCCACAGATAGAATGAAAGAGAACCGGGGATCGTATTGATCTCATTGACATAGATCGAATTGTCTTTCTCATCGACCATAACGTCGATACGGCTCACACCGTGGCATGAAAGAACCCGGAAAGTCTCGCCGGCCATATGCCGGATCTTCTCGCTCATCTCTTCGGAGAGATCCGCTGGAATACGCTTCTCGCTGGCCTGCATGCCCTGGCTGGTTTTGGTACCGCCCATATACTTGTCCTCATAAGAAAGGAATTTTCCTGATTTGATAGGTTCCTCGCAGACAGAGCTCTGATGCTCGTCGGCATCTCCGAGCACAGAGCAATTGATCTCCTTCAGCTGTTCGACCATATGCTCCACGATGATACGCTGCGAGAATTTCTCCGCATTGTTGATGCGTTCCGNNCTCACGGCGATCGGCCGCCGTGCCGATACCTACGGACGAGCCGAGATTGGCCGGCTTGAGAATCACAGGATAGCCGAGTTTCGATTCAATCTTCTCCACAATAGCGTCGCGGCCCGAATTCCACTCATTGTCGGTAAACCAGACATAGTCCACGACCGGAATGCCTTCGGCGCGGAGAATCATCTTCATAGTGATCTTGTCCATGCCGTTGGCGGAAGAAAGAGTGTTGCAGCCGGCAAAAGGTATGCCGATAGTCTCCAGCAGGCCTTCAAAAATTCCATCCTCGCCATTTGTGCCGTGAAGTACCGGAATTGCGACATGCAGCTCGGCCACCACCGGATTCTTTTTCGAAAAAAGCCCGGTATTGACCTTATATAGATTATAATCGCCATATTCGGGACGCATGAAAACTTCTTCTGCCTCCGACACCAGTTTGTCGAGATTGCGGTAATTCTTGAGATCAAGAAGATTTGAGCCGGTATACCATCTTCCCTGTTTGGAAATATACACCGGGATTATTTCATATTTGTCAGCGTCAAATGCGTTGATGGCCTGAATGGCCGAAATGACGGAGATCTCATGTTCCACAGAGCGACCTCCGAAAAAGACTGCTACGTTGGTTTTCATTTTCTTATAAGTGTCGACCGGCATTTTCGACAAGGGTAAAATGTGCGATTACAGTTCCGGTCTATTCCAAATTGCAAATTTACAGATTTTTTTCGAGAAATGTTGTTTCTCCAGACAGAAAGTATTTAAATTAAACACATTCTGTCCGATTCCGACCGATACCTAAGATTTTGCGGGACGTGTGGTGACCGATACAAGAATGTGCGGGCAATATGCCGCGCGTAGAACCGATTCGATAGAAGATGCGATCTCCGCGCCCTGATCTATGGTCAGATGCGGATCCACCTCGATACCCACATCAAAAATAAGATGATGCCCGTTGCGGCGCGTTCTCAGATAAGATATGCCTTCCACTCCTGCGACTGATGCGATAACAGCACGCGCTTTCTCCACTTCTGTCACAGGGAGCGAACGCTCCATCAGTTCCGCGAAAGCGGGCTGGAACAGTCTGACGGCTGGAACAAAGATAAACACCGCGATCACAAACGAAGCAAGCGGATCGAGGATACGGAACGCAGGACCGAAGAAATGCGAGAAAGTGACACCGACAAGTGTGGCCACAGATGCAAGCGCATCACTGCGGTGGTGCCACGCATTGGCCATGAGGGCCTTCGAATCGGCCTTCTTACCGGCACGTGAATAGAAATGAAACAATGCTTCCTTGCAGCCCATGGCGAAAAGCACCACGACAAATGTCCAGATGTCGGGCTGCGGAAGAATCTCGCCACGCGCGTAGCTTACTACAGACTCCGCTGCTTCCGCTCCGATCATCAATGATATCACAATCAGAAAAGCGGAAATCAGGAAAGAGGAAAAGGTCTCGAATTTTCCATATCCGTAGGCATATCGCGCATCGGCCGCACGATATGAGATACCGACAAAGATGAGCATGATTATATCGGCCGCAAGATCATTGAGCGAATGGAAACCATCGGCCACAAGAGCGTCGCTGTGGCCGAAATGTCCGGCGACTATCTTGAGGACCATGAGAAATGCGTTGACCGCACAACCGATACGCACTACCCTGCGTATGGCATGTGCTGACTTACCGCTCTCGTCGGGGAGAGCCTGAGAAAGGGTTTTTGAATGGTGCTTGGTATTCATAATCTGCAAAATTAACAAATATTCCCAAGTATTGTCTTCAATCTTTTGCTTTTTATGACCATATTTGCATCGCGCCGTGAAGAAAACGCGTCAGAAGGGGAAGAAGAGCGGTATTGTCAGTATCATGAGTACACCGAGCAAAAGCTGGAGCGGTGCTCCCACTTTGACATAATCCATAAACGTGTACTGGCCGGCAGGCATGACGAGAGCATTAGGAGGAGTAGAGAAAGGTGACATGAAGCAGAGCGAGGCTCCGAAAGTCACGGCAAACAGCATAGGCAACGGACTCACGCCGTAGGCCACGGCACTCTGCACCGCTATCGGCGCCATAAGCACGGCTGTCGCCGTATTCGATATAAACAGTGTCAGCAGAGAAGTCGTAAAGTATATTCCGGCCATGAGCCAATGCGGGCCGATTCCCCCGAGCAGATCGACAAGAGATCTGCTGACTATCTCGCTCACACCTGTTTTCTCAAGAGCGAAACTCATGGGCATCATGGCCGCTATGAGCACTATACTTTCCCAGTTGATAGTCTTGTATGCGTCAGCCACCGAACGAAAACATCCCGAAAGCATCATCATCACAGCCGCCGCGAGCACAATGAAGACCGCGGGAACGGAACTGAACACAAGCGCCCCGATCATCGCAAGCATGATCACGGCGGCCACGGGAGCCTTGTAGTCGATCGTCACCTTCGAGGCCTGGCTCTCCGGTTCGCCGAGCACGACCCAGTCACGTGAGTCTTCGCTTATCTTTCCTATGGCCTCCCATGTGCCCTGAACAAGGAGCACATCTCCCTTAGCAACTTTCTGCGAACCCAGATCGTCCACAATGTATTCGCGTCCGCGTCTTATGCATAATATATTTACGTTATACCTGTTGCGGAAGTCAAGCTGCGCGATAGTTTCCTTGAGTATACCTGAATTAGGAAGCACGACAATCTCGGCCAGCCCGATGTCATAGAAATCGAGATTGCCACGCGTCTCTTTGGAGTCATCGGCTATTTTCAGACCGTAATCCGTCACAAAACGCTCTACATTCGCACGCGGTCCGCGAATAAACAGCACGTTCCCGGCATCTATGACCGAAGCTGATGTAGGGGCCTCCTGCGTCACATTTCTGAGAAGTCCTCTCCTCTCCTCCATGCGCAGCTCCATAACGTCCAGACCGTAATTGGACCTGAGCGACAACGCCCCTAATGTAAGGCCGGAAATCTGTGAAGATGAAGGAACATCGATGCGCCAAAGATCATTATTAAGATTATACTCCTCGACAATATCGGTCAGAGAACGATGCCCTTTTGATGCTGTCTTTCCATTATTCTTTTTTCTTGTAAGAATCCTGCTGAGCGGAATCAGCAGCAATGTTCCGGCCAAAAGACATATAAGGCCGGTCGGCAGAAAAGTGAACATCGTGAGCGGTTGACCGCTGTATTCTTCCCAAGCCTCGGCTATGACAAGATTGGGAGGCGTACCGATCAGCGTCAGCATACCGCCTATGCTTGAAGCAAAAGCGATAGGCATAAGAAAACGGGAAGCCGACGCACCGGAGGCGGCTGCCATCGAGACGACAATCGGAAGCATCAGAGCTACGGTTCCGGTATTGCTGACAAATCCTCCGATAAATCCGGTAGCCAGTACCACGACAAGGAAAAGACGTGTCGGACTGCCATTGCCTATGTGCGACAGACGGGCACCGAGCATTTTGGCGAGGCCTGTGTTGAAGATGGCGCCACCGACCACAAAGAGGCCGACCATCATTATCACGATCGGATTTGAAAAACCGGAAAGCGCCTCCTGAGTCGTGAGGATACCGGAAAGAGTCAGTACCAACAGTGCTATCATGGCAACAATGTCGGCACGTATGCGGCCCCAGACAAACCCGGCGGCAGCGAGAAGCAGTGTTATTATTGTCAGATACATAAGCAAGCGGATAATAGTGGAAAATCCGGAGCGGACCGGCACATGGGGTCAGTCCGCTCTGGATTTTTCACCGGGGACCGCTTAGTCGAAAGCGGTCTCCGGTTTAGGTTATTGTAACAAATGCTTTATTTCAGGCGCAGGAAGGCATAGCCGAAGCGTTCGGCGGCGGCTCGTTCGAGCTCTTCGCGGAATTGCGGAGCCGCTACTGAAATAAGCAGTTTCGCACGTTCGGCGAGCGTACGGCCACGAAGATCCACCGCTCCGTATTCGGTTACGATATAGTTGGTCTGAAAGCGTGTCGTAACCACTCCGGCGCCCTCTGTCAGAACCGGTTTTATCTTGTTGTAACCCTTGTTGGTCGTAGCCAGCATGGCAAGAAACGAAATACCTCCTTCCGACAGAGACGAGCCGAACACAAAGTCATGCTGACCGCCGACACCCGAGAATATTCTTGTGCCTATGGAATCTGCGCATATCTGGCCCGTGAGGTCTATCTCAAGACAGGAATTGATCGACATCACTTTCGGATTCTGACCGATGACATAGGGATTGTTGGTCCAGGCCACATCGCGGAATATGATATCCGGATTGCCGTCCATATATTCGTAAAGCTTCTTTGATCCGAGAGCAAGCGATGCCACGGATTTGCCGGGAAGCACTACTTTCTGCGAGTTGTCGATCACACCGCTCTCCAGCAACGGAAGCACGCCGTCGGTCATGGCTTCGGTGTGGAGTCCGAGATGCTTATGGCCCGAAAGAGCACGGATCACGGCATTGGGAATACCCCCCACACCGATCTGCAGTGTAGCACCGTCAGGTATTCTCTCGGCTATATACTCCCCTATCCTGATTTCCGCTTCCGTAGGTTCGGATGTAGGCACTTCGACAAGCGGAGTATCGCAACGCACACAAGCGTCTATCTTCGATATATGCACAGTAGGATCTCCGTAGGAGAATGGCATATTGGGATTGATCTGCGCAATGATCCTGTCGGCCGACTCAACGGCGGAACATGCCACATCGCCCGAGACTCCGAAACTGACAAGGCCATCCTCATTAGGCATCGAACAGTTCAGGAGAACGACATCGACACGCCATGTGCCGTCACGTATCAGCTGCGGAACTTCTCCCAGAAAACGGGGAGTCATCGAACCGTAGCCCTCGTTTATCCATTTGCGGAAGCTGTTGTTGACAAAGAATGAATTTACAAGAAACGTATCCTTGAACTCAGGACGACAAAGAGGCGATTCCCCCCGACACACACCGAATCCGGTGATCACCGTAACATCGCGCAACTCATGTCCGCGGTCCGCCAGGGCCTGCTCCAGCAACTCAGGAGTCGAGGTCGATCCCTGAAGATAGATGTGGTCTCCGCTTTCTATCAGTCTCACCGCCTCGGCGGCCGAGACATAGTTTATATCCTGCGTGGCTCTCATTTCTTATGGTCTTCGTTGAATTTCTTCAGGAACCGCTCCAGACGCGCGAATGCCTCGTCATCGGAAATCATGGAAACACAGGCACGGATACCTTCCTGTTCCGAACCGGTCGACACCAGAGAGATCGACGACACGCCATAGCGTATCAGTTCCTGCTGGAGTTCGACACCCGACATGCCCGGATAACCGATCGTAAAGAAGAATCCGTCGGCTATAGGCGAATCTCCGTCCATATCATAGACGATATAGAAACCGTTGTCGGTAAAGATTTTCTTTACGATCTCCGCACGGCGTCCGTATTCCGAACAGTGATCGATAAATTTCAGCTCGCCCCGCGCTGCAGCGGCAAGCATGGCAGCCATACCGTGCTGCGCCGAATGCGACGTACCCGAAGAAGCACAATATAATACACCGAAGACATATGCGTCGCCAAACGCCGGCATCTCGTAGAATTTCTCGAAAAACTCATATTTGCGTTCATAGACTTTCGGACCCATGCACACAAGTGCTATGCGCTGACCGGCATAACTGAAAATCTTGGAACCCGACAGCATGAGTATATAATTATCCGTGTAGCGTGCGACAGTAGCTCCGAAAGGAGGAACTCCGGGATGACTGACATCGCGGCGGAAATCCATGCCGAAATATGCGAGATCCTCAAGTACGATACAGTCATACTTCGTGGCGAGACGTCCGATAGTCTCAAGTTCGGACTCCGTGAGATTCGTCCACGCCGGATTGTTGGGATTGCTGTAAAGGAGTCCGGTGACATTGCCTTTCGAAAGCACCTCCTCAAGTTTCTCCTCGAGAGCGGCACCGCGATATTTATAGATATCGAACTGCTCCGTCTTTATGCCGAGCACCTTGGCCTGCGATATGTGAGCCGGGAAACCGGGGTTGAGAAAAAGCATGGTGTCTTTCTCCTTAAGACGCTGCGACAGCAGCAACTGCAGCGTGAAGCTTCCCTGCATCGATCCGACTGTCGGAATAATGCATTTGCCCGGGATGTCTATATCGAGGAAAGCCTTGATGAATTCAGAGCCGGCCTCCTTCAATTCGGGAATACCCTGGATGGCGGGATATTTATTGGCCACGCCGCATTCAAGAGCATGAATCTCGGCCCTGACACCAACCTGTTCGGCTTCAAGACCCGGATTGCCGATCTCGAGATGAACCATAGGCTCGCCGGCCTCGCGCTCGATCTCTCCGGCAAGAGTGCAGATCTGGCGTATGGTGGCGGAACCGAGGTCAAGTATCATGAGACGTCTGACGACAGCATCGAACGTATCTTTATCTATTGGAAACATAACGAGTCAGTAGATTAATCAGTTTGACAACGATATCACTTCATGGAAAGAGCACGCTCACGGCCCGCACGGAATGCAGCGATATTGGATTCCACAATCTTTTCCCCCTTCGGGATGAAGAGCGCGCGCACGGCTTCTTCGATCTTTTCGGGAGCTATGTCGATAAACGGTGACGCGGCGCCGAGCAAAACGAGATTGGAGCTGCGTGCCGACGCCACTTCCTTGGCGAGAGCCTCCATATCGAACGATATGACACGCGGACAATGTGCCAGTTCCTCTTCGACAGCCGTCATGTCGGGATAATTGTCTATATTGACAAACGGGATGGAATTGGTGACTATCCATCCTTCCTTCGACAGGAACGGAAGATAACGCAAAGCTTCCATCGGTTCGAGCGATACGATAAGATCGGCTCCGCCGAGAGGAATAAGATCGGAGTGTATGGGGCGGGAGCTGAGACGGAGATTGGACTGCACATCGCCTCCGCGCTGGCTCATGCCATGGACCTCGGCCTGTTTGAGATAAAGATTTTCATTGAGTGCGGCTGCACCGAGTATTGTGGCTATGGTCAGGATGCCTTGTCCGCCCACGCCTGCGAGTACTATATCTGATTTCATGTTTTTCGTGGATTTTTTGATTTTTATTTTTTTGCGGCGTGGCGGCGTGCAGTCTGGATGCACTCGCGACGAGAAACGACTACTGAAAGGCCGGGATAATCTATCTCTTCCTTGAAAAGAGCCACCATCTGGTCATGATTCTTCGGCAGAGAGTCAATGGTACGCACATGGGCCGGATCGGCACCAAGGCCAAGACATATATCCTCGATCTTGCCTGTGCCCTGCGAATCCTGGCCTCCTGTCATACCGGTGGTCAGATTGTCGGATATGATGACAAGAATATTGCTGTTCTCGTTGATAGCATCAAGCAGACCGGTCATACCGCTGTGCGTGAACGTAGAGTCTCCGATTATGGCCACAGCGGGATGCTGGCCTGCGTCAGCCGCGCCTTTCGCCATGGTTATCGAAGCGCCCATGTCGACGCATGTGTCGATGGCGTTGAACGGTTTCAGGAAGCCGAGAGTATAACAGCCTATGTCGCCGAAGACCTTGGGAGACTCATACGATTCGAGCGCGGCATTGAGCGCGCCGTAGACATCGCGGTGTCCGCAACCCTGACAGAGCATAGGCGGACGCGGAGCCACTATATCGCATGCGTCAGGCACAAGGAAATCCATTATGCCCTTGACATCGGGCATGACACGTCCCACAGCCTCGGCCACGAGATCGGGATTGAGTTCACCGTCGCGCACCACAGCCCCCGAGAGCTTGCCATGTATCTTCTTACCACCTTCATTAAGTCCGAGAAGTTTCTGCTCGATAAAGGGCTGTCCCTCCTCGACTACGAGAAGCGCGTCACATGAATTGTAGAGACGACGCAGCATCTCGGCCGGCAACGGGTACTGGCTGATCTTGACAACAGGGAAAGGACATTCGCCACCGAATGCCTCCATAAGATAATTATAGGCAATTCCGCTTACGATTATGCCGAAGCGATGATCGGGAGCCTCGTTATAGAAATTGAAAGGAGATGTCTCCGAAGCTTTGACAAACTCTTTCTGATCGGCGATCAGCTTTTTGTTGCGGATCTTCGACATTGCGGGCATGAGCACCCATTGCTTCGGATTCTCGGGATAATGTATCTTGTTTTCCTCAAGAGGTTCGTCGTGAGTCTCTACAACAGCCCTGGAATGGCTGAGACGTGTCACCAGACGTGTCAGCACCGGTATGCCGAGACGCTCTGAAAGTTCAAAGCCATAACGGGCCATATCATAAGCTTCCTGCTGATTCGACGGTTCAAGAGCCGGAATCATGGCGAAATCGGCATAGAAGCGGGAATCCTGCTCATTCTGTGACGAATGCATCGACGGATCATCGGCTGCTATCACCAGCAGACCACCGTTCGCTCCCGTCATGGCTGAATTGACAAACGGATCGGCAGCGACGTTCATGCCCACATGCTTCATAGAAGTCATGGCACGCTTGCCGCAGAAAGACATGCCGAGAGCCTCCTCCATGGCAGTCTTCTCATTGGAAGACCAATGGGAATGTATCTTACGCTCGCGCGACAGCGGATTCTTCTGCACAAATTCCAGAATTTCAGTAGATGGCGTACCGGGATACGCATACGCGCCGGAGAGTCCGGCATAAATTGCGCCGAGGGCGAGAGCTTCATCGCCCAACAAAAGTTGTTTTGTTTTCATATTATGGTATTAGGTAAAATTCTGATAAATCCCGACTTTTCACGCACCCGTCTCTACGATGTGCGGAAGAGTGAGAGGCTTTATGTTACTCTGTCGCAAATGTAGTGAAAAGTTTGCAATCACACAAATTTTATGAAAAATTTATAAATGGAGTAAAAATTTTGTTTAATTGGGATGAACTTATTAATTTAGCGCGCAGAAAATCTAACCAAATTCAATATGAAACGCACCTTACCACTACTCCTGACCCTCCTGACATGTGTATTCGGAGCATTCGCAGCCGATCATGTCACATGGAGCTACAGGGTCGCCGGCGACAACACGGCGACACCCTCGCTTGAAATCACCGCCGTGATCGATCCGGGATTTCATCTGNNATGTATGCACAAGACAATCCCGAAGGCGGCGGAGTGCCTCTTTCATTCAATTTCTCGCTTGAGGGTTGCGCGACCGAAGGTCCTGTCAAAGCCAACAAGGCTTACACGAAGGCTTATGACGATATACTGATGGTCGATGAGCATTATTACACCGGAACAGTAAAATTCACCCAGAAACTAAAACCGGCCGCCGCAAACTGGACAGCCAAAGTGGAGATCGGCGGACAATACTGCAATGACGCGGGGTGCTACCGTGTCAACGAGCTTCATTCATTCAAAGGCAAGTCTCCGGTGACCGACGCTGTCAAAGAGGAAGCCAAGAAACTGGAAGAAGAGAAAAAGGAAGCACGCGACAGCGCGGCCAACGCGATCGCAGAGATGACCGACTCACTGCAGTCGGCCGACGGTCTCATGGAGCCCGGCGTCAACATGTCGGGCGTCAACACCGACAACTGGTATGAGAACTGCGAGGCGGAATTAAAGGCTTTCGAGGAAGACCCGCAACAGCAGAGCCGCAGTCTGTGGTACATTTTCATAGCAGGTTTTATCGGTGGCCTCATAGCGCTTGTCACACCATGTGTATGGCCCATGATCCCGATGACTGTAAGTTTCTTCCTGAAATCCAACAAATCGCGCAGCAAATCCATAACGACGGCCATGGTCTACGGTCTTTCGATCATAGTCATCTATGTCTGTCTCGGACTGATTGTAACGGCACTTTTCGGCGCATCCGCCCTTAACGAACTCGCCACAAGCGCCGGATTCAACATAGCGTTCTTCATTCTGCTCGTCATATTCGCGATTTCATTCATGGGCGGATTCGAACTGACCCTCCCCGCCAAATGGAGCAACAAAATGGACTCCAAGGTTGACACCACGACAGGATATATTTCCATATTCTTCATGGCGTTCACCCTCTGTCTTGTATCTTTCAGCTGTACAGGCCCGATCATAGGCACACTGCTCGTCGAGGCTGCGGCCACAAGCAATTTCATCTCGCCCGCGATCGGCATGGCAGGCTTCGCCATCGCCCTGGCCCTCCCCTTCTCTCTGTTCGCCATGTTCCCGACCATGCTCAAATCAATACCAAAAAGCGGCGGCTGGATGAATACTGTCAAAGTAGTGCTCGGATTCCTTGAGCTCGCTCTCGCACTTAAGTTCCTGTCGGTAGCCGACCTTGCCTACGGCTGGCGTCTGATGGACCGTGAAGTGTTCATAGCCCTCTGGATCGTGATATTCGCGTTGCTCGGCGTCTATCTGCTCGGCAAGATCACATTGCCTCATGATGACAAACTCGAGAAAATAGGCGTGACCCGCTTCATGCTCGCATTGGTCTCTCTTTCATTCGCAGTCTATATGATACCCGGTCTCTGGGGCGCTCCCCTCAAGAGCATCAGCGCGTTCGCGCCTCCTATCTACACTCAGGACTTCAACCTTTATACCGGCGATGTCCACGCCCAGGTTGACAATTTCGAAGAAGGCATGAAATTAGGAGCGAAACTAAACAAGCCCGTACTCGTGGACTTCTCCGGATACGGCTGTGTGAACTGCCGCAAGATGGAGGCAGCAGTTCTTACAAATCCGGAGATCAAGGATATGATCGACAACGATTTCGTGATGGTGACGCTGATGGTCGATGACAAGAAGGCACTCCCCCAGCCGATCACAGTCAAGGAGAAAGACGGCCAGGAACGCACATTACGCACCTATGGCGACAAGTGGAGCTATCTGCAACGCACCAAATTCGGAGCCAACGCGCAGCCCTACTATGTGATCCTCGACGGTTATGCCAAACCTCTCAACTTCGCATTCCCGTATGAGGAGGATGTTCCCAAATTCCAGCAATTCCTTAAGACAGGCATTGAGAATTACAAGAAATAAAAATGAAAATAAGGACATTTATCATAACACTTCTGAGTCTCTGCGCCCTCCATTCGGGGGCGCAGACTCTTACAGCCACCTACGTAGAACTCGCGGACTCAGCCGACCGTTATATAAGACAGGAACGGTGGGTCGACGCGGAAAGAGTGATCGTGAAGGCACTGCGGCATGAACCGGCCAACAAATCGAACTATCTGCTATGGTCAAATCTCGGCGTGGCACGCACGGAAATGAAAAATTATGACGGGGCTCTCGAAGCATACGAGATCGGCCTTGCGATGGCTCCGGCCTCCACCGCCCTGCTGTCAAACCGCGCACGCACATATATGGCAAAAGGAGATAAAAAAGAGGCTGTAGCGGATCTGGACAAAGCCCTGTCGCTGGATTCCACATTACAGTGGCCGAGAAAAATGCGTGGACTCGTCAGAGCTTCCGCCGGAGACAGCGAAGGAGCCTTATCAGATTTTCGTATATATATAAACAGATTCGGGAAAGACGCCGCCATATCGGAAGCATGCGGCGACATAGACGTGGCTAAAGGCGACATATCGGGTGCGATATGCAATTATCGCGAGGCATACACACTCGAGCCCGACGCTGACCTGCTCGGCAAGGCACTTCTTTCGGCATATCTGTACGGCCGTATCGAGGAGATGGAGGAAGATCTCGCCGAAGGGATCCGGAAGAATCCACGCAACGGCATGTTATACCTCATGCGAGCCATGCTTGACAAAGCTAAATTTCAGAATTCGGCAATGGAACAGGATCTGAAAATGGCAAAAGATTTCGGAGTGAATCAGGAAATATATGATCTTGTAACCGGGAAAACGCGGGAGTCAGGCAAGCGATAATCCGGGCTATCCTTATCAAAATTTTTCAAAATAAAAAGTACAAAATCGAAGTTTTTCCGGTTGTAAATTGCAGGAAGTTTTTGTAACTTTGCACTCCATTTCGCCGGGTTCACNNAGAGGATAAAAAAGGAATGAAATTTAACCTCAGAAAGTTAAGACGTGTATAACCTGTCACTGCATATCGAATACCTGCTCCTACATCATGACTGCGTTGTGGTGCCCGGTCTCGGCGCATTCATCAACGTACGCCACGCGGCATATTTCGATGCCGTGACACGCGTCTGGCATCCCATGACCCGTGAAGTGCGTTTCAACGGCGCGCTCACCCATGACGACGGACTTCTCTCCAGTTCTTATGCANNGGGCTCAAATTTCCAGAAAGGACGCGAGATGCTTCGCCGCGACACACAGCTGCTGATCGCCGCTCTTGAGTCGGATGGAGAAGTCACGCTCGGTCAACTGGGCATATTAAGCCGGACTGAAAACACTCTGACGTTCATTCCCCGCCAGAGCGCCGCGCAATGGGCTTCGTTATTGGGTTATTCGCAAATACCGGCGCCTATCCCACCGGCACACGCTATAGAGTCCGAGACAAACGCAGATACCGCTGCCGATACGGATGGCGTGACAACGGAACAGTCCGAGAACGCAAAGCATACTGCCGGGGGCAGAATATTCGACACGGAGCGCAATTACTATATAGCCATAAACAAATTATTCGCCCGTACGGCGGCCTGCCTCATCATTGTGGCGATTATGACCATATCTTTCGTATTGCCTCTGAGCGACAGGAACCGTGAAGACCAGGCATCGGTAATACCGGTGGAAAAGATAATTCACGACACAGCCTCGCGCATAGCGTCGGCAATGAAAGAGCGTAACGCTTCACCCGAAACGGATACTGTCTCTTTACCGGAAAAAGAAATCCGGCTTCCATTGCACAGGTTTCACGCCATAGTGGCGACATTCACAAGCAAAGAGGAAGCCGAAACGTTCATCGAACAGAATGCAGACTGCGGGTATGATCTGGAGGTTGTCAGCACTCACACAAAAAGCAGAGTTTCAGCCATGAGTTCAGACAACAGCGGAGAACTACGCTCCGCTATGGCAGATCCTGGATTCAAAACCAGTTTCAGTCAGGCATGGATATGGGAAGACACGACTCAGAGCATTGCATATTGAGAAATTGTCCAATATTTCCATTAAAA
>DAAV01000130.1:0-154 GCA_001701295.1 Bacteroidales bacterium H10 | reverse complement strand
GTTCGAGTCCCGTTTTTCGCTCAAATCCTCAGAAAATGTCTAGGTGGCGGAATTGGTAGACGCGCTACTTTGAGGGGGTAGTGGCCGTATTGGCCGTGTGAGTTCGAGTCTCATCCTGGACACTAAAACAACTGCGAAAATAGCTCAGTTGGTA
>DAAV01000150.1:8795-11249 GCA_001701295.1 Bacteroidales bacterium H10 | reverse complement strand
TAATTTGATCACTTACTTATGCAAATTTACTGAAAAATTAGAATTTTCTATAATTAAAATTATAAATTCCCAAACTGAATCTATAACGTTACCTATTTTTAAGCAGTGTATTTATTTAGATATTTTCCATATTTATATCAATATTCTTGTAAATATCATTTATTATTTATAACTTTATCAAGCAAAAAGCCATTTTATTTCAGCCATAAGATGCATTTTGCTTTAATAACACATATTAACCACACATTACATAATAGCACATATGCTGCTTAATGTTTAATTAAAATATAATTATTTATGAAACACACCTACTCCGTAAGCGCATCCATATTTGCGATCTCGCTGATTTTAGCACCGGCTGCCGTAGCCCAATTGCAGACCTCTGTACTCAAGGCCGAACCAAACAGTAAAACCACATCTTTTTTTACACTGACAAATCCGGAAGACGCACACATCCTGAAAGCTCCCATGAAAGCCGGGGGAAACGCTGTCACCCTGCATCCTGTCATCAATAACGCAGCAGACGACAATGTCACATTTGTAGGGGCCGTCACAAAAGAAAATGGCAAACTGGCTGTATATGGGGCTGAAGACCAAGGGGACGGAATAGAATTTTCAGTTCCGGGCGGCACATACGACTTTTTCGCATTCGGTTACAGCAACGACCTGTATCAGACAATTATAATGATCCATGAGAATGTAGAGGTTACCAATGGTACGGAAATAAGTTTCAACACAGCCGATGCTACAAACTCTACAGCTTTATCTTTCGTCAGTCCTTATGGCACCGATCTTAGTCTCGGCAACAATTGTCAGGTAGGAAGCGTCTTCAATATGATTTCTTATGAAGGAGAACAAATTTTCTACGGAAAGGCTACAATCGGCAGAGAAGCACAAAGGGTGGTACGCTCAAACTTTACGGACAGCAAATTCGAATACACGCGCCTGCAGTTTCTTGGTTCCACCGAAGGTGCATTCACAATGATAATCCCTGTCGATTTCACCAATTCCGACACCGGATCTTCTGCATCCAACTGGCAGACCACAAAAAGAACTTTTACAGACACCCCTTTCAATTTGCGCGTACATCAGGTAGCTGAAGAAATGGGGATGACCTATGACGAGATAGCATACAACATTTCGATGTATACTATCCTTTATAAAGGTTTACCCTGGGGCACGGAAGGCCTCCCNNCCTCGGTCTGGAAACCGCGGCTTACGGCGCCAACAATGTAGGCATATGGCAACCTGTGGACTACGACGGACCCTTCTCTTTTCTTATGTATCCTACAGGATCTGCTTTCGGAGGGCCTAATTCATGTATGCTTGCCCAGCCCGTATGTCGCGGAACCGAAAGACTCGAACAACTTGGCGTCAACCATATAGGCGAAGGGTTCATGATGAATTCCGCCGATTCAGAAGCAATCAGATCAAATCCCTTATATGCGGCAGCACCTGTCGATAAACCTTTAGGCAACTGCGCGCCGGCTATAGTCATGACTCCCGACGGCGCAACTGTAAGTATCGGTTGCATAGGTCGTTATGGAGAAGTAATCAGTCTTGACTCGTGGGATATGTGTGAGAATGTGGATCCTGAATTCATGGATATGTGGGGCGGCCAGACCAATGAGATCACAGTAAAGCTCAATGACAAGATCATCTCCACTGACCGTCATAATTTCCCCGATGGTATAAACTGGAATGCAGGCGGCACATATACTATAGATTATTCGACTGACAATGTTCTCATTGACGGAGTGTTTGCCGGAAAGACAACCGCACGGGTCACATATGATTCCGACATTTACGGAGGAAAGATACCATCCCTCACGGCACTCTCCTTTATTGACGCAGAAGGCAACATGACAGATCGATTGGGGGAGGCAGAAGGTTCAAATATCCGACTCTACGCATCTTCCATGACATTTCATTCTTCTAACAGTTCATATCCCTACCTGTATTATGGCTACAACACACCTGCAGAAATAAAAGTCGAATATTCTCCACACGGCGCCGACGATTTCAAGGAACTTCCTGTTGAGGCAAACCCTGCAGACGATTTCGAACCCGGTTACGGAAGCAGTTATATTGCTGACCTCAGTGGAATAAAAGAAAAGGCTCCGGGCGGATGGTTTGACCTTCGGGTGACAGTTACAGGAAATAATGATGCCTGTCAGGTTCAGACAATCCAGCCTGCCTTCAACATAGCGGAACTTGCCGGATTAAACAGCATTGCAACCGATATTTCTGACGCTCCGGCCGAATATTTCAACCTTCAGGGAGTAAGAATAACAAATCCCGAACCCGGTCAGACAGTCATCTGCCGCCGTGGCTCCAAATCAGAAAAATTAATAGTAAGATAAACCCGAATCCCACAACTTATTCCCAAATCAAAAGGGTGCGCCTCAGATTAATATCCGAGCGCACCCTTTATAATTTGATCACTTACTTATG
>DAAV01000150.1:8620-8790 GCA_001701295.1 Bacteroidales bacterium H10 | reverse complement strand
GTTGTATCTTTGTAAGTGATAATATTTAGGCAGAAAAACAATATAAATGAGCAATACAGACAATTTTTTATCACTTTTGGAGAGTCTTATGCCTCCCGCACCTGAAGAAGTAGCGCGGCAGCTTGCGGATGATTTCAGGAAACGACGCATAGAGAAGAATATAACTCGTG
>DAAV01000150.1:0-8571 GCA_001701295.1 Bacteroidales bacterium H10 | reverse complement strand
GCCAACCTGATAAAACTGGCGATCGCCTTGCAATATACATCCGAAATAAAAGATATTTTTTCAAAACCAAAATATTCCACTATGGAGGAACTGACACAAATCCGTAAAAATGCCAACAAGAAAAAAGCCCATACCCCCACCCTCCGACATAACAATGAAAAAGATTGACAGACTCAATATAAAATTCAATGGCCATAAAGTTGGCCTCCTTTCTCTATCACCCGACAACCGCCAATGCATATTTGAATACGACGTAAACTGCCGTGACTTGATCAGAAATAATTTTATTAAGGAGGGCACATCAAATAACAAATGATGTTCCCTCCTTTTATAATTGATTGTAATCCCTAAGATATCATCATCTTATAATTAGTTTAGTTGTTTTTGCTGCAGTACGTACAAGATATATTCCTTTCACCAGATTTTTCCGGCCACAGAGTTTTCCATCAATACTGAATACTTCGGCATATTCAGGAGCAACAATATTTTGTCCGTCTATATATATTAGTTCCGAATCCTCCTGTATGAGGCTTGTTCCGGACATGGATTCTATTTTGAAAGCCGGTGACAAAACCTGTTCTGTCGATGCTCCATCCTGATTGATTACAGTGATTTTCAGGTCAAACCATCCGTCTTTGGCTTTTTTATCTATCCGGGAAAATGATGCGCGCCACATATACCCATAACCCGGCATATAATATTCATCCGGAAACTCCCGCACATCAAGAGCTTCAAAATCTTTAGAGCCATGTGGTGCATATTCCGCCATAACCTCCGCTACAGGATGACATTCCAAATAATCATAATATTCCATATCATTACATTTGGTAATAAATTCGCCGCCGGTAAACTCAAGCATTCCGTCTTCAGATTCAATAAACCGATCTGTGATATTCCCTTCTTTATCTTTAAACCTAAGACTCGTCAATGTCGGCGGGATTCCGAATCCTTTCCCCGCTTCCCATTTTTTTGTGGCACTGCTATTTCCTGACATACTATTATCTATCAATACATTGTCTGTCGAAATGACAGCTTCGTAATATCCTGATTCCTCCCAGCGGCCTCCTTTGAAATCATCTATGTTATCATAAACAATATCTCCGTTATAAGACACTGTTATGGCGCTGGTATTGCCTCCCATGCCGCTTCTCAGTTCATCAAGCGACAAGCCGGTAGAATGTGTGAATCTTGACAAACGAAAAGAATCAATTCCAAGACACTCCCCATAATGCCCCATATAGCTATATGAGGAAAATCCATTTGTTCCCGGCAACAATACAAGAGTCGGAACCGCATTTCCCAAAATACCATTATCAGATGAAGCATTGAAAGCCGGATTACCTCCTGTATATTTGCGGCCATCTCCGTTAAATCCGAATAACCAGGCAGCGCCAGTGAACATACCTCCGGCTGTATTTATACCGCAAGAACTTAAGCCTTCCGTTGTACGGTGCAGTGGAGCTCCTGTTATACCGGTTTCATTGTTAAATGTAACAGAACCTACCGGACACATCAACATTTCATATGAACCATCATAGTTTTCCGGTTCCCATGAGTGTATCATGCTCCCATCTCCATGTCCGTATAATGTACCTATTGAATAAAAACTCAATATATATCCATCACGGTCAGTCACGGCTGCCTGAAGATATGACTGATCCTTTATTGATGAATCCGCAAAAAGTTCATTGAATCGTACATTCGCAGGAGTTTCTGCAAAAATGCTTGAATTAGACATCCAGTTTGTCAATCCGGGACTGTTTTCCGGAATTGTAAAATCAATCGGCATTGTTATATAGACCGCCAAGATATCAGCCATAACAGATTCTATTCTGGTAAATAAATAATCAGAAGCCGGATTATTAGTACGCATTATTCCATCAAAGCCTGAATATGAAGAAGATCCTCCCCATACAAGAAATGTTAATCCGTCTTTCGCACTCATACATATCATAGATTGAGACGCCCCCGCATTGACTGCTTCTTCTGAATNNAGAATCTAAAGATGACGGATAAATAAACTTTTCTCCATCAGGACCACGACTTATAAATGTTGTTGAATAAGTGGCATCTGACGTAGATAGTTCCAATACTCCTCCAGATCTGACATCAACATCGGTCTCAATCAATAATGCCATATCCTTTCCATCTTCAGATTCGGTCCGGATAAAAAAATCATAAGACCCTTCAGGCAATTGGAACTCCAGAATACTTATGTCATCTTCGGAATCTAATTTTACACCTCTATAAACAACTACACCCTCAGGCGTCTTATCCAACGCATCTATACTTCCTATATATGATTGTGAAGACTCGGTTTTTAGCCTGACAGTAAACACAGCATCCTCTTTGGCATTCGCGCCAAACACGGACATTTCTTTTCCATGACAAATGATCTGTTCCGGCCATTTTTGTATGGTTTCTGGAACGGTGGCGACAGCCATAAGAAATGTACAGCTACAAAATGTAAAAGAAAGCAATTTCTTCATATTGTAAAATTTGATGCGATACGGGATAATATCGCAAGTTATACAATAAAACAGGATATCCCGCACCCTGTCCGTCCCGACACACTCACGGTCGGGAACGCAACAAAATTAATTTATCTATAACCTAGCAGCTGCATAACAAGACATCCAAAATAACGTAAAGTCCCCATATACGTATCATATTATATTACGTATCGAGGTAATCCATTGCTTATTAGACAGTAATAGACACTCCTCCCGCCATAAATACAATATATACGTAGTTTAAAATATTTTATTATATTTGCAGACATACTAAAACTCCGCCGCTATGAGACATTTTCTTATATCTGTATTTATAATCGTGATGACAGTCCCGGCTGCCTTTACAGCCTCAGATTCCGGAAATGGCCTTATAAAGCATTTCTTTCGACAGCAGGCCGATAACAGAANNCTCGACTCTCTTATGAAATATTCTTCCGATATTGAACAGTCGGATATATTGACGGATAAAGGAGATATCCTTTGCAGTACAGGAAATTTTCCAGAGGGCTACGAAGCTTTCAAGTCGGCCTTACAAAGCGAACGGGCCTCACAAGACCAATCATTCCGACTTAAACTGAAACACAAAGCGGCTTCTGCTTCACATTATGCGTTTAGAATTGAGAATGCATCACGTTATGTTTTTGACATACTGAATGAGAAAAAAAACGATTCTTTACGAGAATATGATGTAAAGGCTTTTATCATTCTTGCAGAAATATTTGCAGAGGCAGGCAATTATGATATGATGCGCACAAGTATACAAAAAGCTTCCGATGAGCTTGAGAAAATCAATAGCATTCGAAGCAAGAAAGCTAATTATGGATGTGATATTGCAATAGGGTACAGTTCATTGTACACTATGCTCGGTGACTATTCAAAAGCAATCGAGTTTCTTGATATGGCTCGACGTTCGACTAATGATCCACACCGCATCAACCTGATAAACGCCAACGCAGCAAATATTTTTCATCGTACGGGAAACTATGATAAGGCCTTCATCCTGTTTGAACAGTTAATTAAGGATGACTCTATGGTCACGATAAACCCTCAAATTCTACTGAACTATGCATATGCACTTCTTGACTCGGGAAAGGCTGTTGATGCTGAAAAACTTATTGAAACCCATAAGTCTATCTTCGACAGGCTTTCATGCGGCACATTAGCCCCTGAGGCCTATAGATGTATGAGCAATATTAAAAAGAGCTTATTGAAACATGGGGAGGCATTGGAGTGGCTTGATGAAGCTTATACGTTAAAAGATTCCATATACGGAATAAACAACTCTACAGCATCCAGAACCGTCGCCGTCAGGTTTCAAAAATATCTTGACGACATATCAGCAGACTCACTTCAAAACAGTCCTAAAAACAGAACCATACTACTCTTATCTATTTCTTTCCTAATTATCAGCGTATTATTTCTGATACTATGGTACAGGAACAAGAAAAAGTCACACAAAAAAATTAAGGATATAAATGATTCACATAAAAAAGAACTTGACTTGTCGACAGAGATATTAGACGAACGCAACCGGGAATTATCAACAATGACTTTGCGTATGGGACAACTCAACGACTCCATAACTGCTATACGCGAAGCTACGAACGACAGCAAAATGTCTGCAAGAGAAAATATGGACATGATCCGGAATAAACTTCGTGAATCGGATCTACAGAATAATGTGTGGGAGATGTTTCAGACATATTTTGATATAGTCAACAATGATTTCCATAAAATTCTAAAAGAAAATTGTCCTACGCTTACTCCCTCAGAAATCAGAATATGTTGCTTCATCCTCACCGGTTTATCAGCAAAAGAAATTGCAGCCCTTACCAATCGTAGTGTAAGAACCATCACTACAATTACATATAATTTACGCAAAAAACTCAATATAACAGGATCCACAGAAACTTTCCTATATGATTTATGTTATCAATCTGATAAAATAAATCACTCGTGAAGTATGTGAGAAAATATCAGAAAGCGCTCAGGAGAACATCGCGCGTCTAAAACAGTAAACTCTTCTGCTTTATTGCTTTTTTGCTTTTTCGGGCGAGCGTTACGCGTATGTGGTTTTTTTTTACTAATTTTACCGACTGAAAACAGCTGAATCAATCATGATTACTTCCGATCAATTCAAACATATTGAAACCCGCGTAGCCGATCTCAAGCATTATCTTGATATCGATTCAAAGAAAATAGAAGTCGAGGAGGAGGAACTCCGCACTCATGTGGCCGATTTCTGGGACGACCGCGACAAGGCCGAAGCCCAGATGCGCAAGATCAAGGGCATCCATTTCTGGATAGATTCCTATACCGCTGTGGAAAAACAGCTTGAGGAACTCCGTCTGGCACTCGATTTTCTTAAGGATGAACTCGTCACCGAGCAGGAAGTCGATGACCAGTACGCATCTCTTGTCAAGGAAGTGGAAGATCTCGAGCTCCGGAACATGCTCCGCCGCGAGGAAGACAAACTCAGCGTCGTACTGAAGATCAACTCCGGTGCCGGCGGTACCGAGTCGCAGGACTGGGCCTCGATGCTCATGCGCCTGTATCTCCGCTATGCCGAACGCCACGGCTACAAGACTTCGATCGCCAATATACTTGACGGCGACGAGGCCGGCATAAAATCAGTCACCATAAACATAGAAGGCGACTATGCCTACGGATTCCTCAAATCGGAAAACGGTGTGCACCGTCTGGTCCGCGTCAGCCCGTATAACGCACAAGGCAAGCGCATGACATCCTTCGCATCCGTGTTTGTCACTCCCCTTGTCGATGACACCATCGATATTCAGGTAGAGACCGCACGCGTGTCATGGGATACATTCCGCTCGGGAGGTGCCGGAGGCCAGAACGTCAACAAGGTCGAGTCAGGCGTGCGCCTCCGCTACCAGTTCAAGGATCCCTACACCGGCGAGGAGGAAGAAATCCTCATCGAGAACACCGAGACACGCGACCAGCCCAAGAATAAGGAGAACGCCATGCGACAGCTGAAATCGATTCTATATGAAAAAGAACTCCGCCACCGCATGGAAGAGCAGGCCAAAGTCGAGGCCGGAAAGAAAAAAATCGAATGGGGAAGCCAGATACGAAGCTACGTCTTCGATGACAGACGTGTGAAGGATCATCGCACCAATTATCAGACATCAGACGTCAACGGCGTGATGGACGGCGAGATCGACGAATTCATCAAGGCTTATCTTATGGAATTCGCAGGCACCGAAGCGGCAGAATAAATCACGACAGACAATAATAATTAATAGAGAAGCTTAAAAATCACGGATTTTCAAGCTTCTCTATTATCATCTTCGGAGTTATGCCCGCAAGACAGTGATAATCGCCTCTGAAACAGGGCCTGTCGCCGAATACGGAGCAGGGCCGGCAGGTCATGTCGAGCTGCACCACGTCACGGGTGCGCTGTCTCCAGCCGAGAAAGCCGGTATATGGATGTGTGGCGCCCCAGACGCTTACCGTACGCAGGCCCACAAGCGACGCGAGATGCATATTGGCGGAATCCATCGACAACATCACGTCGCAATGACTGAGCAATGCCAGTTCGGCCGCGATCCCGAGACCGGCCTCCGCCATATTGACCACCGACTGATATCGACGGCCCAGCTTGCCGATCACCGCGCTTTCCTCCTTTCCGAAACCGAAAATGAATATTTTCTGCCCGGGCTTGCGGTTGAAATGCTCTATGACGCGCTCCAGATGCTCGATCGGATAAATCTTGCCCTTGTGACGCGCGAATGGAGCGACTGCCATCCAGTGCTCTCCTTCCCGCTTCGGAGGCGTCACTCCTGCGAAATCCCTGGGATCACCTTTACCTTTTCCCCATAATGTATCGAAATCGTTGGCCAGGGCTATTCCGGCATTGTAGAATACATCGCGGTATCTTTCCGGCATAGGTTTCAGCTGGACGAGCACCTTGTTGTTGCGGCGGGTCGCTTCCTTCTTGGCGCGCCGCCCCTTTTCGAGATATCTGACCCTTACGCCAGCCATGCGCATGAAGAGCCGCAGCACCTTGGTGCGCAACACATCGTGCAGATCCACATAATCCGTAATGCCATACCGTTTGCGCAACGCTTTCGAAAGACGCCACAGTCCGCCGATGCCTTTGTAATTGTCGAGATTCACGGCGGCCATAGTCAGATTTGGCGGACGGTTTATAAACACCTGCGCCGGATGATGCCGCGTCAGATAGTAGAAACTCACGTCCGGATTGGCGACACACGCGTCGTAGACCGACGGCAATGTCATGGCGACATCGCCGAGAGCCGAGAACCGGGACACAAGCACTGCCCGCTTTTCCTTATTTTTTGGCATACAGCACCGGATTGGTGGAAGGATCGTTATACAGCTTCATCTGTCGGTAGACCTTCATATATTTCCGCCCTGCCTCGATATCGGCAAGAAGTTGATCGATGGCGAGAGAAAGGTCCATGCGCTGTTCGAGCAGGATCTCGAGACGCGCCTTGCTGCGTTCCAGATGCGCCTCGTCGACATCCTTGCGCTCGGCCTGTTCGCGCATATGCCATATCTTGAGCGCGAGAATCGACAGTCTGTCGAGCGCCCATGCGGGAGACTCGGTATTGATGGTCGCGTCATCGCTGACTTTTATATCTTTATAACGTTCGCGCATCCAGGTGTCGATATCCTCCACCATATCGGTGCGCACCTGATTCGACCGGTCTATGCGGCGCTTAAGCTCAAGAGCCTCTTTCGGATCGATCTCCGGGTCTCTGATTATATCCTCGAGATGCCACTGTACGGCATCGACCCAGTTTTTGGAATAAAGTATCGCCTCGAACGATCCCGCACGATAAGGATTATCGATCTGAGCGTCCACATTGTCTGTCTTGTGATAGTCCGCCACACTGCGGTCAAAAACCTCGTTGGCTATTGTAGATATACTGTCCATAGTCGGTTCTGATTGTTTTTCTGGTCAATTTTCATAAAATATTTCCAAACATAATAAAAATTTCCCAATCCGCAAAAAAAACGTTATTTTTGCAGTTGCTCCGTACTATGACGGGAGTTTACAATAATGAGCAAGACAATACAGATATTTTGCCGCAATATCAGCCGGTATGTGGATGTCGAGGGCGGCGCGACTCTCGCCGAGATCGCGAAGATGCCGGAAGTAAATCTCGGATTCAGACCGATATGCGCGCTGGCCAACAACAAGACCGAACATCTCGGGTTCCAGGTGTTCGCCCCTAAGGAGATAGAATTTCTCGACTCCAGCTCCTCCGTGGGCCGCGATGTCTATGTCCGCTCTCTGTGCATGATCGTCTATCGGGCATTGCACGACATAGATCCCTCTCTGACAATACGCATCGAGCACTCGATAGCGAAAGGTCTGTTCTGCAGGATATTCGACGCCTTTATGTGCCACTTCGCCGTGAATCATGATTTTGCCGACGCACTCGTTTCCGGCATGCGGAGACTCGTGGACGCCGATCTGCCTTTCATCCGTCACGAGAAACTTACTGCCGACGTGATCGAGATGTTCCGCCGACAGCATCTGTATGACAAGGTCCGTCTGCTCGAGACCGTCCCGGAGATATATACCTCCTATTATGATCTTGACGGACTCGCCGATTCTTTCTATGGGCCGCTCGCACCATCCACGGGACATGTAGGCGTGTTCGATCTCATTCCCTGGCAGGACGGCCTACTGATGCTCGGACCCGATCTGGCCAATCCGGACATGCCGTGCGCTCCCGTCACTCAGGAAAAAATGTTCCGCGCCTTTACCGAACACCTGAACTTCAATCGTGTGATCCGCGTATCTTCGGTCGGAGAGCTCAACCGGGCCGTGGAACGCGGCGAGACCTCCGATCTGATCAACGTAGCCGAGGCGATGCATGACAAGCTCATCGGGCGTATATCCGACGATATCCTCGACCGCAAGCGACAAGGCGGAGGATCGATCATTCTGATCGCCGGGCCATCGTCATCAGGGAAGACCACGACCTCGAAACGCCTGGCCATCCAGCTGATGACCAACCTTATGAGGCCCAAGCTGATCTCTCTCGACGATTATTTCGTC
>DAAV01000026.1 GCA_001701295.1 Bacteroidales bacterium H10 | reverse complement strand
AGCCAGTCTGACCTCCAATCTGTATAAACGACTGCTCACGCATGGTAGCGATCTCTGTGTTTCGCTTTTGCAAGTCAGCTTGTACTTTTTCATCCATTTGGCGAATTAGTTCTTGCAGTTGTCGGTTAAGTTCCACATTCCTTGCAGCAAGACTGTCGGCGTGTTCCGATAGATGGTGGCTTTGCGCCTGTTGCTCGGCTATCATATCCCGGTTGAGGGAATGGAGCATCGTGGTGGTTACGGTTGGTTTTGGTCTTTCCTTCTTGCCGAATATGCCAAGAAACCCTTTTCGCTTTGGCTTTTGTGGCTGCTCCTGTACGCTTTTCTGCACGATTACAGGTATCTGACGGGCTATCTTCTCGTTGAGAGCCTGCTGTTCGTCAAGCATCTGGACAATCCGGTGCATTTGCTGCTCCTTATCTTCAAGAAGCTGGCGCACGCTGTCGATGCGCTCTACCGGATAAATCGTTTTGAAACGGCATAGCATACTGTCCATCGCCATACGCTGAATATGGTAACATTCTAAATCTTCATCATCCCATTCCAATATCGTTTCTCCTGATAGAGAAAATTCTATTAGATGAATATATGCTTTATGTATCTCTTGACGCGATATGTCTATTTGTTTGTTTTCTATATCTAATCGCTCTAACTCATTCCATTCATATATCCATCTATACCATATTATGCATATTATAATTGAAATAAGAACATACCCAATGCGAATAATTTTCATTGTTATATAATCCACTTTTTGTATCAAAATGGATGCGATGTAATTAATGTATTTTAGAAATACTGATTATAGTAGGGATGATGATACAATTCGGTATGCAAATTTTCATCATATTCGATTTCAATCTTATTCTCACGAGCCAACCAGCCAATAGCGGCATTCAAATCTTTGTCTGATAGATTACTGAGCTGTCTTAGCGTAGCATAATCTAATGATTGGCAATTATCTAAAATACGCCAGACGATACCAGCGTTTACTCCAATTTTGTGTAACATTAAAATGCGTTTTTAGTTATAATTAAACATCATGCCTATTGATTCCTACCTTCACCTTCCTTGCAATCGTCACCTTAGACTGGCAGCCTCTAAACCCATTCCACCCTTACAGGTCGCGCTCCCAATTCGAAATGGAGCTTGGCTATCCCCAAGTCCATAGTTCCATAGGGCGTAAGGGCTGTTGTTGCTCTAACCTGCGTACCTGCCACATACTCAAAACGGAAACGCTGTTGGTTTAGAGCCGAAGGAGCAAGTAATGCACATTCAACTCCTTTACGAAACCAATTAGGAGCAAGGGCTACTCCTCGACAAATCTGTTCCGGACGCTTGTCCTTACTCTTTACACCTTGTGTAGTACCGTAGCCTAAAGCGATCAGTCCACGCAGACGTTCACCATTATCCAGTGTGAACCGAGCATTTTTCTTACTGAAACAAAGTCCACACCAGCAGGTGTTAAGACCAAATTGTTGTGCTTTCAGCGTGAGTATTTCTCCATAATAACCCAACATCTCGTCCGAATCCTTGTTGCCTACAAGACAAATGTAGTTTGCTACACCAGAGAACTTGCCGTAGTTGGCCCAAAACGAACGTGCATAGGCATTCGGTTCGTTTGTGACAAGTTGCATATGCAGACCACTTTCAAGGTTACAAGTGTCCACATATTTGTTCAGCTCTTCCACAAGTTTGGTGGGAAGTGGCTTGTCAAGATATTGCCGCACGGAATGGCGGCTCTTTATCACTTCATAATCAATGTCTAATTCCATGTAGATATATTTTAAAGCGTTAGTCTGGTGAGAGCAAATTTGTCATTTGCTTCACAATGTACGGCTTCCATGTTTCAATCAGGATTTCAAAAGTTTCACCATCTTCAACAAGCAATTTAGCTGCTATTTTTTTTGACATGAACGGAAATGTAACCGCGCCATAGAAAGAATAGAAAATCACATGAAGCGGCACATTGTTCAGTTTCCCTTCTGACATTTCCTGATACAGGCTGTTGACAAGCGATGCAAACAATTGTTTTTCCGCCAGATGATTGATCACATCCAGCAAATAATCAACATCACGTTGTATTTCCCGTGCTATGAAAAGAGGCAATAACGGATTCTTTCTGAACACTTCAAAATATGTGTCCACCATGATATTCACGCGCTCGGAAACAGACAATTCACGATTGAGTACAATTTCATGCAGATGCGGCAGAATCTGCTGTATGATCATTCCGACCACAGCTTGAAACATTCTGTCTTTGGTTCGGAAATAGTAATGCAGTGTCGGTCTGTTTATTCCGGCTCCTGCCGCGATATCACTCATGCTTGTGTCAATGAACCCCTTTTCCATAAAGATGGTTTTTGCCACCTCGATTATCTTTGACTCCATGTCGGCAGTCGCGGTCGTTGATGTATTTTCTGTCATTTCAATATTATTGTTTATAATAAAAACTCATTATCAAATTTGAAAAAACTTAGGCAGTTTTTCAAACCTTTATTCTCTCCGACGCTGTTGAGATTGCATCAAGGAAGAGCAATAGTCGGTTCGTGATATTGACATCGCTCACTCCGCTATCAAAATCCAATGACAACACGTTTATATCAGGACTGATGTTTTTTATACGCCTCTCTATTCCTTTTGAAACAATATGATTGGCGATACACCCAAAAGGTTGAAGGCTGATTACATTTCTCACACCTTGCCTAAAACAAGACAGTATTTCGGCTGGAAGAAGCCATCCCTCTCCAAACTGAGCGTTGAGATTTATTACCCCTTTGGCATACTCAGCTTCCTCAAATATGTTTGTGAATGGTCGGAAGTACCGGAATTTAGACGCTATGGAATTGACTTTCTGTATCTGCCGCCACAATATGCTGAAACCAAATTTGTTTGCTATCATGGGAACGGCAGACTTTTCTATGTGGCTTTCTCTGCGTACCTGCCTGTTTACAAATGACTGCATGAAGAAGTCAATAAGAGCGGACGGAACAACCTCAATTCCCTTTTGAACAAGCCATTCGGTAATGTTTTTATGTGCGTAGGGGTTGAATTTGAGAAATATCTCTCCTACAATCCCGACCTTAGGGCAATCTTTGTCCAGACTGATGGCGTCAAACTCCTGAGATGCGACATCAAGCAGTTTGTACAAATATACGGAATTATTTTGCTTTATGATTGATGCGCCCTCCGACAAAAAATCATCCCTGAGTTGAGCCGCTTTGCCTGTTGAATTTTCGCGTGGAGCCGCCGCATGATAAAATTTGGCGATGCAATCACTGAAAAGTATAGCGCGGAGTGCGACGGGGAGCAGTTTTAGCCAGTCGATTTTAAGTGTCGGCTGTCCTTTGCCGATATCCGAGCCAAAAGACAATATTACGACCGGAACCTGACCAAAACCGGCTTCACTCAGGGCTTTTCTCATCAAGGCGACATAGTTGCTTGCCCGGCATTGCCCTCCGGTCTGTGTCATTGCAATCACGGTGTTTGCCGGGTCATATTTACCGCTGAGCATAGCCTTCACTATATCCCCGACANNGATAACACACCTCATTGTTGGCATATTTCAGTCCATACTCACCAGAAAGATCATCGCTCACAGGGAGAGTTTCGGCATCATAACCGTCAAGGCTAAGTATCGCCGGTATCAAAGGGGAGATAAAAGGCGTGAAAAACGGCACGAGCACTTTTTTACTTTTCGGATTTATCTCACTTTCATATTGAAATGTTTGCTTGTTATCAAACTGGGATGATTTTGATAAATCAAGCTCCCGCTTCAGTTTAAGGCTTTCAACCAGTGAGCGCACACGCAGTTTCATTGAACCGACATTGTTTATGTCATCCAGTTTGAGAAGAGTATGGCTTTTCCCATTATTGATGAGCATATCCCGCACTTCATCCATAAGGAATGCATCCGGTCCGCAACCGAAAGATGTAAACTGTGCAAACTGTAGGTTAGCCGGTTGCAACGTACTCCATTTTGCAGCCTTCAATATGCGGTTCGGATAACCCCATTGGGCAAGATAGTATGCTTCATCGGTTTTGATATCGGCATCACGAACAATATCCTCGGTGATAACGTCTATTCCCATTCTGGCAATCATATTGCCAAGCCGATGCTGTATGAGCGGGTCTGTGTGGTAAGGACGTCCGGCAAGCAGAAGCACAAATCTCTTTTCCGCACTCGCTTTTTCCCATACACTCTGATTTGCATTCTTTATGGCTCTGACAAACTTTTCCTGTTCGGCTTCGGCTTTTATGAAGGCTTTTGAAATTACCCCCTCTATGATTCCAAGACTTTCAAGGTATGCGCAGCATTGACGGTAAAGCAACTTGCGGTCTTTGAACGATATTGCAGGAGAATCAACGGGGATGCCATTTTCCTGTATCCCCTTGACGACCTCGGAATATCCGGTTACTATCGGACAGTTATAACTGTTTTGTCCGTTTGTTTCCCTGCGTTCAAACACGACAAACGGCAGAAAAATACGATCAACCTTCTTGTCCAAGAGATTTTGGATATGGCTGTGTACCAGTTTTGCCGGAAAGCAGATGTTGTCTGACATCACCATCCATGCACAAGTTTCGTAATGCGTGAAATTTGAGCTGTCTGAAAGGACAACATTTATGCCACATTCAGTCAGCAAGGTGTGCCAGAAAGGAAAATCCTCATACATGTTAAGACAGCGCGGTATTCCGATTGTCATTCCTGCAATTTCATGTGTATTGGTGATACGGTCAAAAAGCAGTCTGTTTTTCAACTCATAAAGGTTTTCCCCGACACGTTCGCTGCCGCCATTGTTGAAAACACGCTCACATCTGTTGCCACTGTAATATTTCTTGCCGCTTGCAAATTCATAACGCGACACAAGACATTGGTTTTCGCAACCCTTGCAATTCAACAGACGTGCGGTGTATTTCATCTTACGCATCATCTCATCAAGGGTTGTCCCTGCGGTTGTATGTTGTCCGGCATAAAGCGCACAGCCGTATGCACCCATCAGTTCCGGCAAATCGCACCGTGAAACGTGAACACCCGTAAGTATCTCCATAACGCGGACAACGGCATTGTTTCTCATTGTGCCACCTTGCACCACTATGTTTTTGCCAAGTGCGGAAATGTCCTTGATTTTCAAAACTTTATAGATGCAGTTTTTCACAACGGAATATGCAAGTCCGGCTGCAATATCGTTGACTGTAGCACCTTCACGCAATACCTGTTTTACTTTCGAGTTCATAAAGACGGTGCATCTTGTTCCGAGGTCACAAGGATTTTCCGCATGACAGGCAGCTTCCGCAAAGTCGTCTACCTGATATCCCAAAGTATTTGCGAAAGTGGATATAAAAGAACCGCAACCGGAAGAACAAGCCTCGTTGATTTCAATACGGTTTACAACACCATCATCGACAAATATAGCTTTCATATCCTGTCCGCCGANNCGTCCTTATCCATAGATGCTGCGGCTATATAGTGGGCGATAGTTTCCACAATACCTGAATTAAGCTGGAATGCCGCTTTAATCAAGTCTTCGCCATATCCAGTGGAACAACTGCCTATGATATTCAGCTCCGTGCCTCTGTCGGTGCATAGTTGTTTCAGTTCCAATAGTCCGGCTTCAACCGCTGTCACAGGGTTGCCTCCGTTTGTGCTGTAATGGGAAAACAAAATGTTTCCATTCACATCCGTTACCACTATTTTCGTTGTGGTCGAGCCGGAATCAATCCCTAAAAAAACATCTTGCCTGCCATACTTTAATTCTGATTTCGGGAGATTATGCTCCTTCATTCTCTCCTGCCAATCCTGATATTCTTTATCGGAGCTGAAAATTGGTGACAAACCATGCTGTTTTGCAGTGTTTGTCCTTTGTGGCTGCTCAATCATTGAGATAATCTCAGACAACAGATGTGTGCCGGAGTCTTCATTATCTGTCAATGCCGTTCCTATCGCCGGGAGCAGTTTCCCGTTATCAGAAATAATGGTTTCTGTTTCATCAATGTGAAGATAATCGCAGAATGCTTTGCGGAGTGCGGGGAAATATGATAACGGACCGCCACAAAACAATACCGGAGGGGTGATTGTGCTGCCGTGGGCAAGTGTCACGACGGTTTGCACTGCGACTGCATGGAATATCGAAGCTGCAATATCCTCTTTGGAAACATTCTTGGCTATCAAATTCTGCACATCAGTTTTACAGAACACGCCACATCGTGAGGCGATAGGATATATGCGGGCCGATTTTTGGGCGAGGTCATTCATTTCCTCGACATCAACGCCTAAAATCACAGCCATCTGGTCTATAAATGCGCCCGTACCTCCGGCACAATTTCCATTCATGCGCAAATCCTTTGCTTCGGCATTATCAAAGAAAACGACCTTGCTGTCTTCTCCTCCAATATCTATCATCGTGCGGACTTGGGCATGAAAATGTCTGACAGCCTTTGATGCCGCCACAACCTCCTGAACAAACGGGATGCCTGTTTCCTCAGACAAACCCATTCCGATCGAGCCTGTTATATGCACTGATGCTTCCTGTTCTCCGACTGTCGCTTGCAACTCATGGAGAATATCACAGATTACCTGCCGTGATTTCGCATTATGACGGACATACTTAGAGAACAATATCTCACCGGCAGCATTAATGGCTACCAGCTTTGCCGTCGTGGAACCTATGTCTATACCGATGTTGAGCATATTATTTAGATTAACTGTTGCCTGACATTTAATTCAAACTGCATCGTCTGACACANNAATTATAAATATTTTTTAGGATGACCAAATTTCAAATCTCCAGATGTAATATTTAACTTTTATTTATATAACAAATGCTTGTTATATCTTCAATCCTTTCGGTCGGTTCTCATCCTTGACAGACAGCCCCAGACGTCCGATTATGACATGGTCGGCAATGAAATTGCCCATCGGACTTCGTTCACTTGCCGGATTGCGAACCAAAGGAACAACCCGCTATACCATAGAATCATCCCGTCTCTGTTGCCACTTAGCTTCCATCTCCCTTGAAAGTTCCACAATCTCCCGGCTCAGTTTCACAAGGTCGATGGTACACTTCTCCAGCCTGTAGAGCAATGCCATCGCCTTCTTCTCCGAGAAGTGGATGCGCAACTCTTTTACGACCTGATTGTAGTTCGTGCCAATGGCACGGAACTGGGCGTGGAAGTCCGACAGCTTGGTGTAGTAGTCCAGCATCGTCTTGTCCACCTTCAGCACCTTGAACTTCTGACCGAAGAAGTGTGCCTTGAGAAAGACGGCTTTCGCGTACACGTTAGATTCCTCGTACATCGTCAGAAACCTGTTCCATTCCACATCGTCGAAGCGCACCATCACGCAGTGCGTCTTCGGGTTCAACTTGGGATTTCTCCCGTACTTGCTCTTCTTTTTCATTCTTCTTATTTTTTCAATTTTATGGCTTGTCCATTGTTTAATCTTTGATTAAGGAACCCCGAAATTATCCGACTGCGGAGGATAATTCTGCCCACGGCGGTGAAGGTATTTTCAGTTACTTAGAATTATTCGGGTAACTGAAAATATATCTTGCTGTGTCTTTGAGGACACAAAAATCCTCCGCCTGTCGGATTTGTTTCCGAGTGTAGTCACTCATCTTGGGTATCGGTTAAGCCGATGAAGTGTATTCACCAGCCCAACCGACTTTCTGTAATCCCGTCAGAGCTTGCGCCACTGCTCGATGTCGTTCCGATAGGTGTCGAGGTGCAGACGGACGAGGTTTTCAATCAGCCCCGATGCGCTCATGCCCTTTCCTCCAAGGAAGCGGACAACCCTGTCCAGTTCGTCACGCACCGTCTCACTGACGAACACGGGCTTGCGGTTGATAATCTTGGGAACTTGGAGATAAGTGGTGCGGTATTCCTCCAGTGACAGCCTGCGCTGCTTGCTGCTGACGCGCTTCTGTGGCGTTGCCGTTTCCTCAACCGCCACACCTGAAGGCTCGTTCGTCACAGCGGCCTTTGTTTCCTCCGTTACGGTCTTGCCGAGCTGTTCCGGTTCATCCGGCTCCAGACCGACCCTCCTATAGAAATCATCCATAAACTTGGAATTGTGGGATTCCCTGCGACCCATCTTTTCCACGATTTCACGAGCCTGCTGCTCTGTAATGCTTGGTTCTCTCTTCATTGTAAAAAACAAATTGATTAAGTTATTAACTGTGGTCTTGGTAAGCACCTCGACCGATTATCGGGAGCAAAGTAAGATGCTTCAGTGCAGTCTGTCAAGCACTTGGGCTCTCTTAGACAATTTTGTATGGTTTTGCTTTATGGCGGTTGACAAAGCGGTGCGAACTTCACCGTTTTTCCGGATATGAATGTCCGAACGGGCGAATGCTCAGTTACGGACAATTTTGAATTAAGTCCTTATTCTTCCTTCCGATTCTACATGAACTTTCAAATTAAGACGAAGATGACAGTCTATACCCGGACAACCTCTACCACACCAGTGCCACATGCTGCCAGTTCTGGAAAATCCATTGTCGGATAACGTATTGTATATTCCTTTGCGGCAAAAGGAACAACAACAGTTAAAAGAAAGACAATATGGAAATCGTATCAATCGAAAGAAAGACCTTCGAGGCGATGGTCGCCAAGTTCGACCGCTTC
>DAAV01000159.1 GCA_001701295.1 Bacteroidales bacterium H10 | reverse complement strand
CCTAGGATTCTGGTCGATAAATTCCACAGCCTTTATGTCGCGTATGTCACCCCGCAACTCCTTATGGGTGCCGGGCACGCCGACAGGATCGCCCAGTGCCCTCATGACGGATTTATAGAGTATCTCTTTTACAAGTGTCGATTTGCCTGATCCGCTCACTCCGCTCACGACTGTCATCACCCCAAGGGGAAACCGGACATCAATGTTCTTGAGATTGTTTTCCGATGCTCCGATCACTTCCAGAGNNCAGAGCCTTTTTCCATGCCCTGCGTCGTTTCGGCACTTCTATTTCACGTTCTCCACGAAGATATTCTATTGTATATGAATCATGATGTTTCCCGTCATCGAGCAACTGCCTGAGATTTCCTTCAAGCACTATTTGCCCTCCGTTGCGGCCGGCATCCTTGCCTCTGTCGACAATTTCATCGGCCGCCATCATGATATCCTCGTCATGCTCCACCACGATAACGGTATTGCCTATCTGTTGAAGGCGGCGCAACACACGTATCAGTTTCGTCGTGTCGCGCGAGTGGAGACCGATACTCGGTTCGTCGAGTATGTACAGAGAGCCCACAAGAGAACTGCCGAGAGAGGTGGCGAGATTGATACGCTGGCTTTCTCCTCCCGACAGTGTCGATGACAGACGGTCGAGCGTGAGGTAGGAGAGTCCGACCTCATTCAGGAATCCGAGTCTTTGTCTTATTTCAGTCAGAAGACGGGAAGATATGCGTTCATCCGTATCGCTGAGTTTCAGATTGTCAAAAAATTCTCCGAGTTGACTTATCGGCATTCTGACAAGTTCGGTTATGCTCTTGCCGCCTATTTTGACATATTCCACGTCTCGGCGCAGACGTGATCCCCGGCAATCGGGACAGGTCGTCTTGCCGCGATAACGTGCCTTCAGCACGCGATACTGCATCTTGTCCTGACGCGAGTCAAGCCATTTGAAAAAGCCGTCGATCCCCTCCCACAGAGTGTTTCCGTGCCATAGAAAATCCTTCTGTGCCTCTGTCAGTTCGTTGTAGGGGGTATGTATCGGGAAGTTGAAGCGTGGAGCGATATGTATGAGTTGTTTTTTCCATTCACTCATTTTCTCGCCGCTCCAGCATTTGACCGCGTTCTGGTATACCGAAAGTGTCTTGTTGGGAATCACGAGATCCTCGCTGACGCCGAGCACCTTCCCGAAACCCTCGCATGTCGGGCATGCGCCGTAAGGATTGTTGAAATTGAACATTAGGTCGCTCGGTTCGCGAAATTCCATGCCGTCGGCAGTGAATTTGCGCGAGAAATAATGCTCGTGAGGACCATCTGTCCCCCATATTTTTACTATAGCCTCGTCACGGCCCTCGAAATAGGCGGTCTCTATCGAATCCGTAAGACGGGAGATTGTATCCTTGTCATCGGCCACGGCAAGCCGGTCGATCATCAGCCTGTAATTTTCCGGGTCTATGTCTTCTCCCTTTCCGATTATGTCGGAAATCATAACGAATTGACCCTCATGTTCCAGACGTGAGTATCCCTGTTTCTGAAGGATCTCGAGCTGTTGCATCAGCGTCCGTCCGTCAGGTATGCGGAGATGGGTCAGGATCGCGACACGCGTTCCTGACGGATAAGACAAGACGGTTTTCACTATGTCTTCGATACCATGTTTGCGCACTTCGTCGCCTGATACGGGTGAGTACGTGTGTCCCGCACGTGCGAAGAGCATGCGCAGGTAATCATATATTTCGGTCGCCGTGCCCACAGTGCTTCGCGGGTTTCTGGTATTTACCTTTTGTTCCACAGCTATGGCCGGGGGGAGACCTTTTATATAATCGCATTCAGGTTTCGACATCCGGCCGAGAAACTGGCGCGCATATGCCGACAGACTTTCGACATACCGCCTCTGACCTTCGGCATAAAGCGTGTCGAAAGCGAGACTCGATTTTCCGGAGCCGCTGACTCCGGTCACGACTATAAACCTGCCGAGAGGCAGTTTGATATCTATGTTTTTGAGATTATTGACTCTTATGCCCTTTGCGGTTATATATCTCTGAGCGTCGCCCGCTTTGCCTTCAGACGGCGTGTTTGTTTTTTTTTCAGACTTCGGTTCCATCATAATACTAACGTCTCTTTACTAACAAATATCGTACCATACTTTTGTGTTGAGTCATGAAAAATGTTTAAAACATTGCAGTAATTATTATTTTGATGTATTTTTGTGAGGGAAAATATGCTGAAATCTTCAAATTACTTATGGATATAGTTTTTATAGCAGTCGGGATCATTGCGGGAATAATCATCGGAATTCTGATCGGGAAAGTAAAATCCAACGGACTCAACACTCGTATCGGGATTCTTGAGTCCCAGCTGGAAGATGCCAAGGCCGCTGCCGACGAGACGGTCCGTCGGCTTGAAGAGTCTCATCGCCGCGTGTTCGCGGAGCGTGAAAAGTCTAATGCCGAACTGCTCCTCAGCAAAAAAGAGACCTATATTAAATCGCTTGCCGAAAAAGAGCGTGTGCATGCCGAGGCATTCGCACGTCAGGAAGCACATAACAAAGAAGCGCTTGAGGCGCTTCAGGGACGGTTTGACGAAACAGTGGCAAAAATGAAGGCTGAACTTGAAAATGCCACTGCCGAAATGCTTAAACGCCGGCAGTCGGAATTCGAGACATCCAGCCGCGAAGGAGTCTCAAAGATTCTGGAACCGCTCAACGTGTCGATTCGCGAGATGCGCCAGGCGGTGGCCGACAACACTGTGAAACATTCCGAGTTCGGCGGTCAGCTCGCGGCAAACATCAGGCTGGTTATGGAACATAGCGATGCCGCCCGCAAGAGTGCCGACAGACTGGCCGATGCATTGAGGGGAGGAGGAAAGATCCAGGGAGACTGGGGAGAAAAGGTCCTTACCGAACTGCTTGAATCGCAGGGTCTGACAGAAGGAGTGCATTTCGATACACAGCCGACATTGCGTGACTCCGCCGGCAATCCTATACGAACGGAAAATGACCGGCTTCTGAGACCTGACGTAGTACTGCATCTCGACCGGGAGCGTGACGTGGTGATAGATGCGAAAGTTTCGCTGTCGGCATTTATGGACTATAAGTCGGCAGAAACGGATGAGATGCGCGAAGCTGCTCTTAAGAACCATGTGACGAGCGTCGAGAATCACGTCAAGGAACTCTCCCGCAAGGATTATTCGGCCTATATCGGTTCCGGCAGAGTAAAGATGGATTATGTCATCATGTTTGTGCCTAACACGACAGCGCTTTATGCCGCCACTTCGCAGAAACCCGATCTCTGGCGCAAGGCTATGGAGAAGGGGGTGTATATCGCCGATGAACAGACACTTTATGCGGCTTTGCGTATAATCGACATGACATGGCGCCAGATCGCACAGGCGGAAAATCATGAGAAGGTATACTCGCTTGCCAACGAGATGCTCGACAGAGTAAACATGTTTATGGAGAAATTCGTGGCCGTAGGCAAGAAAATCGAGGACGCCCAGAAAAGTTACAACGACGCTTTCGGCAAGATCAAGAATTCCGGACAGAGCATACCCGTCACATGCCGCAAGCTTGTGGCGCTCGGGGCTTCGGTGAAACCGCGGCGTGGCGTGACTCCCGACCTCCTCGGTCTCACTCCCTCTTCCGACAATCAGATTTCGTCAGACGCTACGACTGAAGATTAAGATCGGTGAGGCAGGCGTCGAGCTGGGCGGTTATGGCTGCGCGATCCATTTTCTGACCAATGAAAACAAGTTTCTGCATACGGTCGCCATATTCCGGATCCCAGTCGCGCATAAGTCCGGGGTCGCGTGCCAGAAGAACTTCAAGATCTTCCTCGGGTGCTGTCGCATACCAGCGGCCGGCTTCTTTCAGACTTTTCTGTCGACCGGCCTGTTCAAACAGATATGACATGTCGGGATTTTCCTTGAAATAGCAAACTCCTTTGCATCTTATGACGCTCTTGGGCCAGTTTTTGGCACACATCCAGTCGAATTTATTAAGCGAAAA
>DAAV01000074.1:2003-13098 GCA_001701295.1 Bacteroidales bacterium H10 | reverse complement strand
ATAGCTTTTTTGCGAAACCACCAAATTTTTGGATAAGAAAATTTCAAGAAAAATTAAAGATTTTTCATAAGCTGTTGAATATGTGGGAAATAAAATTTGCACAAAATTTGATAAATTTTTAGCCTTCGTCTAATATCGGAGCGATAATGCCGAATCGGAGTGTTTTTGAAAAAAATCCATGACGGCCGATTTCTTCTTATTTTTTTATTAATTTTGCACCCTCTTACTAAGAAGCTATTTTATGTGGATTGCTTTAGCTCTTTTGTCCGCGCTTTGTCTTGGATTTTATGATATATTCAAGAAACTTTCGGTGCGCGGTAACGATGTTCTGGTGGTTTTGATGCTTAATACGGCCTTTGGAGCATTGTTTATGTCACCGTTTCTGGTGATGGGAATATTGGATGGAAATTATGGATTCGGCAACAGTCTGGCCGGACATGGCATGATTCTTTTGAAGTCTATGATTGTTCTGGGGTCATGGTTGCTCGGATATTTTGCTATAAAGCATCTTCCGCTTACGGTGCAGGGACCGATAAATGCCTCGCGTCCTGTCATAGTTCTTGTCGGCGCGTTGCTTATCTTCGGCGAGCGCCTCAACTGGATTCAATGTGCAGGTATCGGATTGGGTTTTCTGTCGCTCTTCCTTATATCGAGAATCGGCGGAAAAGAAGGCTTTTCGCTCAGGCATTCGCGATGGATATGGATGTCGATAGGCGCTACGCTTCTTGGGGCAAACNNGCTGTGAGTGCGCTATATGATAAATATCTTCTTAAAAGTTATGCGCCTCTTGAAGTTCAGTCGTGGTATTCGCTTTATCAATGTATAATTATGGTCTGTGTGCTTTCTGTGCTTCGTTGTCGTAATTCGGAAACGGTCGATTGGTTTCAATGGCGATGGACCATACCGTGTATAGCATTGTTTCTGACCATAGCGGATATCGCTTATTTCTATTCGCTGTCGCTTGAAGGGTCGATGATCGCTGTGGTGTCGATGATAAGAAGGGGGAGTGTGCTTGTCAGTTTTATTTATGGAGTTGTGGCGCTGCACGAGAAGAATATAAAGCCCAAACTTGTGGATTTGGGTATACTGCTCGTCAGTCTCGCCCTGCTTGTGGTCGGTTCGCGGATGTGATTCCGCGGATGATGGGATATGAAAAAAGCCAACGGCATTGCAGTTGGCTTCTGTTGATCTCAGTCGGGGTGACAAGATTCGAACTTGCGNNAGGTAAAAAATAAGGAGTTAAGCATTTGCCTAACTCCTTGATTTATATATCGTTGTAATTTTATTATCGGTAATCTTATTCAATTCCCCCAGACGCGTACTCTAAACCGGGCTGAGCTACACCCCGAGATCGTTGCCTTGCGGATTGCTTCGCGTGGCGGATGCTTGCCGGAAGTTACCTTCCCGAAAGCGAGTGCAAAGTTAATGCCTTTTTTTCATTCCTCCAAATTTTCGGAATAAAAAATGAAGAAAAATTTATTTTTGGAGCTAAATTCAGATTCCGAAATGGCAGAATCATCCAAATTAATTAATTTTGCAGTTCTATTCCTCCCTAACACACATTAACAATAATAATGAAAGAGAAGACATTTATAGCCCGCGGCATCCTTGCCGGAATCTGCATCAGTCTCGGGGGATGCATCTTTTTGAGAGTAGGCGGAGTGGCCGGTGCCGTATTGTTTGCATTCGGTCTGATCGCGGTGGTCAGTCTGAAACTCAATCTATTTACGGGCAAAGCTCAGTTCGTGTGGGGTAGGGCCTCCGAAGGCCAGACAGGACAAGGCGGATATGTCTGGCTATTCTCTATTCTTGCATTGAATATTATCGGTTGCATAGCCATTGGGCTCCTTTTTTCATCAGCCGCTATGCAAGAGGCGTCTATGGCGATAATGGACAAGCGTCTTGCGGCGTCACCCCTCAAAAACGGTCTGCTCGCCATAGGGTGCGGTTTCATAATGACTCTGGCTGTGCAGGGCACTGCCCGCGGCAAATGGTTGCCCTTGCTTTTCGGAATACCGGCTTTCATACTTTGCGGGCTTCCCCACTGCGTTGCCGATGCTTTCTACATAGCATCATTGCCAGCAGAATATCTCGGTGAACACGTAGCCGATCTTCTTATGTTTTATGTAGCCATCGTAGGGGGAAATTTTCTGGGATGCAATTCCTACAGACTTCTGTCTGAAACAAGTCAGGCCACCCGTACCGAAGAAGTGGGGCAGCCTGAGCGTGACATCTAAGAGTGAGAACTGTCAATCATCATGATGGTGATGATGCCTGTAATGATGTTTGGCAGCTTTCCTATACTGTTTTTTCATTTCTTTACGGTATGCTTTACGAGCTTTTTTCATTGCCTTGCGGTGCGCTTTGCCGTTTCTGTAGTGCCGGTGATGCCGGCTCTTGTGATAATAGCCGTATCCGTCATAGTATCCGTCGGATGTGTAGACGGTGTTAAAATATGGCGTGCTGACGCCGACTCCAGTGCCGAACGGATTGGTGCCGACCGTAATGCCAGGACTCGTATTGGTCGAGAATGTGAATGTCTGGGCCATGCCGAGGGATGGAATGACCATCATGGCGCTCAGAATCCAGGGAACTGTTTTTTTCATGGCGTATTTCTTTAAAGGTTATTTTACCTTTAATACGCCAATCCGCAATCTGAGGTTCACTCAAGATAGGGTTTGAATTGTTTACGACAGAACGGGAACAAGGTATTTCGCCAAGAGATATCCACCTCCCATCAGCCATATGAACAGGCAGAACGCAAGTATGAAAGGCTTGGCTCCGGCTTTCTTGAATTTGTCGAAGCTTGTTTCCGCGCCGAGTGCCGCCATGGCCATTGTGAGCAGGAATGTGTCGAAATCATTTATCCATCCGACTACCGCTTCCGGCAGAAGATTGAATGAGTTGAAGCCTATCACGAGCAGAAATCCGAAAGCGAACCAAGGTACAGCCACTTTTCTTTTTCCTTCTTTTGATGATCCAGATTTGACCTTGGAGGCGGCCCACCAGCCCAGTATGATAAGTACGGGAACGAGTAGCATGACGCGAATCATCTTTACTATTATTGATACACCGGCGATTTCATCGCCCATCGCATTGCCGGCGCCTACGGCGTGGGCAACCTCGTGAAGAGTCGAACCGGAGAAAATACCCATCTGAGTCGCATCAAGGCCGAGGATTCCGGAACGGTATGCCATGGGATAAAGGAACATCGCAATCGTGCCAAAAATCACGACTGTGGCAACAGCCACTGCGGTTTTATAAGGTTTTGTATGTAATGTCGCTTCAGCTCCGAGCACGGCGGCGGCACCACAGATTCCGCTGCCTATGGAAGTCAGCAGAGCGATGTCGCGGTCCATCTTCAGAAGACGGCCTATCCATACGCCTCCCAGTATTGTCACTGTCACGATGATTAGATCAACGAGAACACCGGCCATGCCGACGGCCACCACATCCTGAAATGTTAGACGGAAACCATAGAGGATTATGCCGAGCCTCAGAATGCTTTTAGAACAATACTGAATGCCGGGCGTCCAGGTCTCCGGAAGATGATTCCGCAGAGAGTTGGCGTATATCATACCGAGTACGATTCCTATGATGAGCGGAGAGAATGACAGATCGCGCATGAGTTGCGCCTGTCCGATAAAAAACGCGGCGCAAGCGAAAAGCGCCATAAACAATATGCCGTGATAAAGACCGGCTTTTTTGGTGATTGCCATTTTAGACAGTTTCTTGTGTTTATATTATTGAAAAAGGGTTTATGTATCTAACGTCGTGAAGTTGCCGTTTGGTTTATGAGATGGTTAAAAATAAGTTAAATGAAATTTTTGAGTGTTTAATGATTGCTGCGATAGGAGAATATGGCTTTCACCTGTCCCTAATGAGTTTTATAATATATTTGGAGTGCTGCGGGTTGTTTATATGGATAGTTATGACTAAATTTGTTGCCGTTAACCTTATCCGGATATATGTTTAAGTCAGTGCCGAATAAATTGCTGCTGTTTTTTGCCTTTATATGTATGTGCATATGGGGGAATGTCTATGCGCATGATGATCCGGCACGTTCAAAACCGAGGGATTTTATAAAGATCACACCTTCCGATAATGACAGTGTCGGAGACAAGGATCTGAAATACATACTTGTTTCCATCGCTTCTACGGCGAATCTCGGACGAATATCCGTGAATGAGGATGTAGCATCGCGTAGTGACGCGGTTCTTACAGACGGTACAAGAATTGTAAGGCTGCGTGCTGTACCGACACGCTACGACTCTTCCATATGTCTCCTTCTTGAAAGCGGCCTTAGAGAAGGGGAGTGGCGGCTTGAAATACCGGAAGACTATTTTTATATAGAAGTGCCTGTGTCGGAAGTGTCTGCAGTGAGCGGAGACCCTGAATATTATGCCAGGCTTCCGGAGACCGGGGCGTGGCATAAGACCGGAGATTTATGGGAGTGCTCCCCCATGTTCTCAATACATGATGATGACACTATAGATGGCGTACTGCCCGATTCAAATCCCTCGGTATGGATGAAAGGCGGATATTACAGTATTCTTTATCCTCTGCTTGAAAGTCTCGGCCTGCGCGGCAACATATCGATGGAAGGGTGGCGCGCCGGTTTTACAGACAATCCACCGGCTCTCAACAGGAACGGAAGAACAGCCCTGCGGCTGCAGAATGAGAAAGGCTGGGAAATAATGTCGCATTCCATGACTGCACGATATTATACCAGAAACTGGTATGTGGAAAGTCTGGATTCGGAACTTGCCGACAGAATACTGCGCGAGGCAACCTAAAACGGCATAAGAAGCAATCTGACCACCTCTGTCTATGACGCCGCTACCGGTAAGCAGTATTCGGTAAATCCGTCACTTACAGGCTGGGAGGAGACTCCGCGAGAGTGGATAAAAGCTTATGTGCTTGATTATGATACAGGCAGAGTGAAGATGTACAATCCTGTCTTCCCGATAGATTATCAATGGGGAGAATGGTTTGACATAGCAGCTTCTTTGGGCATACATGCAAATGCCTGGGTGACATGCGGCCCGACATCGTCGCATGCCAACGTGCCATTGATAAACGCCATATGTCCCAACGGCTTCGAGTCCGACGGAGTGACATTTTTCAATATTCCTCCTCTTGCGTCGACGGCGACCCGTATGATGACGGAGGGCCAGCAACTGCCGGATTATATAGGAGAGGAAGATCCCGACAACCGTTTCAAGCAGGCGCATTATGATTTTTATAAGTCTCAGATCGATGAGGCCGCACGAGCCGGCGGCTGGATTGTGATCGGTCTGCACAGTTACCGCCCATGCTGGCGAAACAGTCTGCCAGGCGCTTTGGTCTCTGAAGGCGGTCATTATCCCGACGAATGGGTATGGCCTATGGCAAACACGGATCCCGAGACCGGAGATCTCAGACCTGACCCCTCCATGCGTATAAAAGACTGGAGTGAATGGTATCCTTGTCCGGGAACAAGACTGCATATGCTGTGGCAGCTTCTGCGTCACGCACGTGACACGGGGATGTCCAATGTCACGAGCTCCGAGGGATTTGCAGTCATGGGCAACAGAGTCAGTTCCGGATACTACAGCAAGGGGATTGCTATTGGCCCGGACAAAGGAAGCGGTATAGAGGGGACCCGTCAGGTATATCCGCATTATGTGTTGGGTGCCAATGGAGAGGAGGATTATTATAAAGGAATATCGAGCCGTCAACTCGGCGCTACATATACTGTGGTCAAAGGGCTATACCGTATTATAGGTAAATTGCCGGAAGGGGAGACTCTGGATGTAGTGGCGGTAGACGGACGGCGATACGACGTCGAAAGCTTGTCGCAGCTGCCGCGAGGACTGTATATCATCAACGGACGCAAAATCATGATTCATTAGCCGGTATCATAATATGATGTGTGCTTTAAATTGCCTTCCGGTGTCAAGGATGCAGATAAATTTATCGATATTTTTTAAAATAATTTTGTATATCATGAAAAATCGTTAATTTTGGGAAAGAAAACCTAACCTATTACAAAGTAACATTACCATGGAAATACCATTTGCAGAATCATGGAAGATCAAGATGGTCGAACCCATCAAGAAGAGTACGCGCGAGGAGCGTGAGAAATGGCTTAAGGAAGCGAACTACAATACATTCATGCTCAAGTCGGACCAGGTCTATATAGACTGTCTTACCGACTCAGGTACAGGCGCGATGAGCGACCGTCAGTGGGCTGCCATGATGACAGGCGACGAGTCTTATGCAGGCGCCCGTTCGTTCTATGAACTAAAGGATGTGATCACCCGGATCACCGGCTTCGAGTATGTGATTCCCACACATCAGGGCCGCGCCGCCGAGAACGTATTGTTCTCTCATCTTGTGAAAGCAGGAGACGTTGTGCCCGGAAATTCTCATTTCGATACCACTAAGGGTCACATCGAGAGTCGCAAGGCTTTTGCTGTCGACTGTACGGTTGACGAGGCCAAGAATACTCAGCTCGAAGTGCCGTTCAAGGGTAATGTCGATCTGAAGAAACTTGAGGAGTGTCTGGCGGAGAATGCTGACAAGGTGCCGTTTATCATAGTGACCATTACTAACAATACAGCCGGTGGCCAGCCTGTATCCATGGAGAATCTCCGCGGTGTGCGTCGGGTGGCCGACAAATATAACAAGCGTGTGATATTCGACTCCGCACGTTTTGCAGAGAACGCATATTTCATCAAGGTACGCGAGCCGGAGTTCAAGGATGCCACGATCAAGGAGATATGCCGCGAGATGTTCAGTCTTGCCGATGGCATGACCATGTCTTCTAAAAAGGACGGTCTTGTCAACATGGGTGGTTTCATCGCTACAAAATGGGAAGATATCTATGAAGGCGCGAAGCGTTTCGAAATTCCTTTCGAAGGCTTCCTTACCTACGGCGGTATGAATGGCCGCGATATGGCCGCTCTTGCAGTGGGTCTTGATGAGAACACAGAGTTCGATATGCTCCAGACACGTATCAAGCAGGTGGAATATCTTGCAGCGAAACTTGATGAGTATGGCATACCCTATCAGCGTCCTGTCGGAGGTCATGCGTTATTTATTGATGCAGATAAGGTGCTTGACCAGATTCCAAAAGAGGAATTCCCCGCACAGCGTCTCACTATCGAACTTTATCTTGAGGCAGGTGTGCGCGGGTGCGAGATCGGTTATCTGCTTGCCGACCGCGATCCTGTGACCCGTGAGAACCGTTTCGGCGGAAACGACTTCCTCCGTCTTTGCATCTGCCGCCGCACATATACGAACAATCATATGGATGTGATCGCGGCTGCGCTCAAGAATGTCTATGACCGCCGTCACGNNAGGCTGAACTGATGCGTCACTTCACAGTGAAACTCGAACCTCTCGGATAATTATAGCAAAATACAGACCTGTCATGCGTTGACCCGGAAACCGTATCGGAAATGACAGGACATGCCGGGGGCATGTATGGACAGAGGGATATCGTTTTGCATTTGTACGTCGCAAAGCGATGTCCCTGTATTATAATAGTAAATCAATGAAAAAGGAATCTTTGTATCCCCCTTTCACAATCGGAGTCGATCTCGGAGGCACCAACACCGCGTTCGCGATAGTCGATTCCGTAGGACATATATTGGAAAGCGGCTCTTTTCCGACAGCGACAGCGACAGTCGGAAAATGGACAGACCGACTGTCGTCGGAGCTTGACGCGATGATGCGCCGCACCGGCCTCGAGGATTGCGTGGAGGGCATAGGCGTAGGCGCGCCTTGTGCCAATGCCGTTACCGGAAGCATAGAGGCCGCCACCGATCTTCCCTGGCCGTCGCCCATTCCGCTGGCGCACATGATTGAATCACGTCTTGGCCTTCCGGTCAGGGTCAGCAATGACGCAAATGCCGCGGCGATAGGAGAGATGACCTATGGAACGGCGGCCGGAATGCGTAATTTTATTGTGCTCACGCTCGGTACCGGTGTAGGGGCCGGAGTGGTCTGCGACGGCCATCTGATGACAGGAGCGAGAGGATTTGCAGGAGAATTGGGACATGTGACTTTCCCGTTTGCCGGTGATCGTGTCTGCGGATGCGGGCGGAAAGGATGCCTTCAGACCGTGGCCTCCGCCAAGGGCATAAGGGAGACGACGCGTCGCTTTCTTTCGGAATATACCGGGCATTCCGTACTCCGTGAGGTGCCGGAGGAAGAAAGGTCTCCGAAATTTGTCGAGGATGCGGCAAGGAAAGGGGATGCGGTCGCCCAAAAGGTCTACGATTTCACGGGACGGTGTCTTGGAATGGCGGCGGCTGAATTCGCAGCCTTTGCTGACCCGGAAGCGATAATCTTGTTCGGAGGAGTGGCCCGAGCCGCCGACCTTCTGCTCAATCCTATGCGGGAAGCCTTTCATGACTCGGCGCTGCATCTCTATCGCGACAGGGTCAGGTTTCTTGTCTCGAGTGTCGACGATTCCGCTGCTGCCGTTCTCGGCGCCGCGTCATTGCCTTATATGAAATACTGAAATTTATGAATATATGTAAATTGTTTTTAGCTGCGTGCGGACTATGCCTCATTCCGGGATTGCCAGGCCAGAAGTCATATGCGGCAGACTATGTGCCGTCGGCTGAAATACGGGAGTCACAGCGCAGATTTTCCGACGATCGTTTCGGGATCTTCATCCATTGGGGTATCTACAGCATGTTCGGACAGGGAGAATGGTATCTGAATTACGGTCCGACGGCAGAGGAATATATGAAGGCGGCCAAAGGATTTTATCCTGCCGATTTCGATGCCCGGGAATGGGTGTCGGCCATAAAAGATGCCGGTGCCAGATATATATGTGTCACAACTCGCCATCATGACGGCTTTTCAATGTTCGATACTGCCGAAAACGAGTATAATATAGTTGACGGTACACCGTTCCGGCGGGATATACTTAAGGAACTTGTCGATGAATGTCATCGGCAGGGCATCGCGCTACATCTTTATTATTCACATCTTGACTGGGTGCGCGAGGATTATCCGCAGGGACGCACCGGGCGTACTACAGGACGTGACGCTTCAAAGGCCGATTGGAATTCATATTATGGTTTCATGAACCGGCAGCTCACGGAACTTCTTTCCAACTACGGGCCTGTGCGCGCCGTATGGTTTGACGGGTGGTGGGATCATGACGAAGACGCTCAGCCTTTTGACTGGCAACTTGACGAGCAGTATGCTCTCGTACATTCGTTACAGCCCGGTTGCATGGTCGCCAACAACCATCATCAGTCGCCGTTCCCGGGTGAAGATCTGCAGATATTCGAACGGGATCTGCCGGGTGAGAACAGTGCGGGTCTCTCGGGTCAGGAGATAAGCCGGTTGCCGCTTGAGACATGCAACACGATGAACGGCATGTGGGGTTACAAGATCAAGGATCAGGATTATAAGGACTCGAAGACTCTGATCCGTTATCTTGTCCGTGCCGCCGGCATGGGGGCGAATCTGTTGCTTAACGTAGGTCCTCAGCCCAATGGCGAACTGCCAGCGGCCGCGCTGGGCCGTATGAAGGAAATCGGAGAATGGATGCGTTCGAACGGCGAGACGATATATGCCACCGAAGCCGGTCCGTTTCCAGAACAATCGTGGGGAACATCCACCCGCAAGGGAGACAGGCTTTTCCTACATGTCATGACTCCGGAGAACGATGCGTTGCTTCTTCCTGCGGGCGTGAGGGTGAAAGGTGCGAGAGAATACGCTACGGGAAAGAAACTGAAATCGTCATATTCAGACAATCACACGGTTATCTATCTCGACCGTATTCCCGAAGAGACAGACTATATAATAGAATGTGCTTTATGAAAAGAGCTATGTCGTGTGGTGTCGGGCTTGAGATCTGTTGCGGGGATATCGGGAGTGCCGTAGCGGCCATGCAGGGAGGCGCGGAGCGTATAGAATTGTGCAGCGGGCTTGCCGAGGGAGGACTGACTCCGTCGGTCGGAATGATAAGGGAGACTTCACGTCTCGGATTGCCGCTTGTCAATGTGCTGTTACGTCCTCGTCCCGGTGATTTCCTGTATGACAGCTCCGAGTCTCTATTGCTTGAGTACGATACGGCAGAGTCGGTCTGTTCCGGCGCGGGCGGAGTGGTGATAGGAGCGCTGACCTCCGAGGGGGATGTGGATATGGAGTTATGTTCCAGACTTGTAGCCCGTGTCAGAGAGAACGCGGACCGACATGTGAACATAACTTTTCACAGGGCATTCGATCTGGCACGCGATGCCGAACGTAGTCTCGAGGATATCATATCTCTCGGCTGTAATTGTCTGTTGACATCGGGAATGGCATCTTCTGCCGAAGAGGGGATAGTCACGCTTCGGGAACTTGTCCGTCAGGCCGATGGCCGCATCATGATCATGGCCGGAGGTGGCATAAATCCAGACAATGCGGCCCGGATCATAAACGACACCGGAGTCGGAGCCATACATGCCACAGCGAGAAGTCTGATAAAAAGCGGTATGTCATTCCGCCGGGAAGGTGTGCCGATGGGTGCCCCCGGCTCTGATGAATATGTGCGTAAGACCACAGATCCTCTTGTTGTGGCACAGCTTAAGAAAATAACTGAATCGTTCAACCGATAGACATATGAGACATACATTTATATTCCTGCTGCTTGCATGCAGTCTTGTGTCAGCGGCAATAACACGTGAGGAGGCTCTTGATTTCCTCTATTCGACAATGTCGTTGCCCGACAGTGCCGATTACTCTGCGAAATTTTACGAAGACAATGTCGACGCCTCATTGAGGGCCCGTGCGGAAATGCCTTGGGGAAATACAGTTCCCGACCGGGAATTTCTGCATTTTGTGATACCGGTGCGTGTCAATAATGAGAATCTTGATATGTCGCGTGTCGCATTTTATGAAGAATTAAAGGATAGAGTCGGCGGTATGTCGATGCGTGACGCCATCCTTGAGGTAAACCACTGGTGTCACGAGAAAGTGACTTACCGTCCTTCCGACGCGCGCACGTCATCGCCCCTCTCTTCTGTGAGTCAGGCCATAGGCCGTTGCGGAGAGGAATCCACTTTTACGGTTGCGGCGTTGCGGTCTGTCGGCATCCCGGCAC
>DAAV01000074.1:0-1949 GCA_001701295.1 Bacteroidales bacterium H10 | reverse complement strand
GTGCCTGCGAACCGGAACCGGTGCTTGATCTCGCATGGTTCAATGCCCCTGCATCAAGGGGATTGCTGATGAGTACCAATGTGGCCGGACGTTATGACGGCCCGGAAGAAGTACTGTCGGCCGAACCCCTGACCACACGTATAAACGTGACATCAAATTATGCACCGACAGACATGCTGCATGTCCGCGCGCTCTATCCGGACGGTAAGCCGGCTACAGGCGCCAAAGTCAATTTCTGCATATATAATTATTCGGAATTCTACCCGGCAGTGACCAAGACCGCCGACATCTATGGCGCCGCGTCGCTGCTTGCCGGACTCGGAGATATGCTTGTATGGGCTACCGACGGAGTGAAGTTCGGTTTTGCGAAAGGGCGCCCCGGACAGGATGGAGTTGTCGAGGTGGTCCTTGATAAGGAAANNATATCACTCCTCCGGTCTCGCGGACATCATTACCTGTCGTCTCGGCGGAAATGCGTGCGGAGAATGATCGGCGTTTCAGTCGGGAAGATTCGATACGCATGGCTTATGTGGCTACGTTTGCTGATTCCGTTTCTGCGGCCCGCGATGCTGCGGCATTGGGTGTTGATCGGGAACATCTGACACGCGTGTTGCTTGAGTCGCGCGGCAATCACAGGACAATAGTAGATTGTATTGCGTATTTGCCGCATGATATGCGGGAGAGGGCCGTAGACTTGTTGCTTGACGTGACGGAAAAAGACCGTCGCGATATTACGCCCGAGGTGATTGCAGACAATGTATTGAATGTAATACCTAAAAAGAAAATTAATTTTTCAGACGATATATATAACAGATACGTTCTTTCGCCCAGAATTGAGAATGAGGGACTCAGACCCTGGCGTTCCGTTCTTTCCAAAGAACTTGCCGTAGCCGGAGTAAAGGCCGATGCGGAGAGTCTCGTGGCCTGGATAGAGGATAATATAGCTGAGGCAGGCCGTGACAATCCATTGCGTTTGCGTATGAGTCCAGTGGCTGTCATGAAGGAGCGCCGTGCCGATCCTTTGTCCAAAGGAATATTCTTTGTGGCTGCGGCGCGGACTCTCGGAATTCCCGCACGCATCGATCCTGTGACTTCCGACATACAGTATCTTCTTTCTGACGGCAACTGGCAGACGGTCAGATTCCGGTCGTCGGCCGACAATTCCTTACGCGTTTCCGCTCCTAAAGGAACGTTACGGCTGACATATTCGCCCAAGGGTTATATAGTTGATCCCAAATACTACTCTCAGTTTTCGCTGCAGCGTATCATCGACGGGGTGCCGCGCCAGCTGGAGTTTGACGAGAACGGGACGGTGTCGTCTATCTTTTCATCTCCCGTTGAACTGGAGGCAGGACAATACATACTCATGTCGGGACAAAGACTTGCCGACGGAGGAGTCATGGTGCGTTGTGAGGCGTTTACGATCTCACCGGGAGAAGATGCAGTGCGTGAACTCCGGATTCGTCAGGACGACAGTGCGGTCTCCGTGATAGGTTCTCTCAATGCAGAAAACCTTTATCATGATATTTCTCTTGATGCTGACAAGAGTATTCTCTCTACGACTGGGCGCGGATATTATGTCCTCGGATTGCTTTCTCCCAATCATGAGCCTTCCGCACATGCGCTTAACGACATGCGTGCCGTGGCGGATCAACTCGCGGCCGCAGGAGTGAAGATCATGCTCATGTTTGATACGGCCGAGGCTGCGGGGCGCTTTAATCATAAAGCGTTTCCGGGATTGCCGCGGAATGTAGTGTTCGGCGTAGACAAAGACGGAGTCTCGCGTGATGAGATTGTCTCGTCGCTTCATCTTGAAGACGTCTCTTATCCGCTGTTTGTGATAGCTGATACCTTCAACAGAATAGTCTGGGTTTCTTCCGGCTATACCATAGGTACGGGCGAACGCCTTCTCGATATCCTCTCCCGCTTAGAGGGTGTTTCAAAATAAA
>DAAV01000107.1 GCA_001701295.1 Bacteroidales bacterium H10 | reverse complement strand
GCATCAATTTGCCACCTACAGGGAGCATATAGAACTCTTTAACCTGCGAGGCGGCACGGCCTATGCACCAGCACATCAGCATATTGAATTTCAGACCTTGCCGTCGGCTTATGCGACGCAGCCGGGTCACGTCGAGCGTCTTGAACAGCGTCACCATCGGCATCGGTGCATTCATCCACATCTCGAATGCGTAAGCACGGGTGCTTTCTTTCGGATTGACTTCTTGCATCATCTTTTTTTGACGCAAAATTACATCAGACGCTTCAGCCTCGATAGAATAAAAGGGACATTTATACCGGAACGGTATATAAATCGGAGTATGGTGTCTGGCATTCAGTAAGTTGTTTGGGTGTCATGCCACTGAACTGGCGGAAGTCGCGGATGAAATGCGACTGGTCGGAGTATCCGTTGGCGTATGTGATGTCGGCATAATCGCGTGAGCCGAGCTGCAACATCCTCAATGCCCGCTGGAACCGGGCTATGCGTCCGTATTCCTTAGGATTCATGCCGACATATTCACGGAATAGGCGACCGTATTGTTTCTTGCCCAGACAGGAGATTCCGGCGAGGTTCTCAATCGAAATTGACGGCGAACGGAGCAACGCAGAGAGCGATGTCCCGATTCTTTCGATATTCAACGAAGGGGCAATTCGTGCAGTCAGCCATTTTTCTATCAGCGATACTGCCGTTTCGGAATCGGCGCAGTCAAAAATCCTGTCGGCAAGCAGATTCAATTGTTTGTTCCCAATATCGTAGCCGGAAATCTCCTGATTGTAGAATGCCGACGGTGGGGTGTCAATGAACATCCCGATAGTGTGAGGGTAGAAAACGGCGACAATCATCTCCGTGTCGCCGTCAGAGGCAATGTGTGCCGGGAAATTTACCTGCCCGCTGATGGTAAACTTATCCTGTCGGGAGGATAATTCGGGGATAAACAGCGGCGAGTGTCCGTGAAAAATCATCTGCGGGCAACCGATAGGAAATGTCAGGACACTGAAAGGCTCATCGCTTTCCAGCACCCAATAGTAGCGCACATACGGCCGCAATTCCTCCCTCGGTTGATAGATTCTCATAGCCATCAATAATTAAGCAGTCTGCCGCAATCGTGCCAGTTGCCTATCATTTCGCTCCGCTCACTCGCTTCAATCAGTTTTGTCAGGCGGCTCTTGAACAGGTCCGGTTTTGTGGCGACTCTCTGGATATTGTCAATTCTTATTCTTTGATACNNAGGCCACCGGACGAGCTTTGAAAGCGGCGACGATTTCCGGATTGATTACAAATGCAGCATCAAGATTAGGGCATGCGGCACGTCCTCCGTCTGTCATCAGGCCGAGGCGTTCAAGCCTTCGGCATCGCTCCTTATTCAGTTCAGTCCATCTGCCGTTTTTTGTTCGCGGGCCGAAACGTTGGAGTGTCACGCCATCCACATTTTTGACCGTCGAATCAATCCAGCCGAAACATAGGGCCTCCTCCACGGCATCAAGATACCACAAGGCCTCCTCCGGTGGAGTCTTGCCCCTCTTCACGACTATCCAGCATTCCTTTTCACAAGAGCTGTTCTCCATGAGCCATTGTCGGAATTTCTCGCGGCGTGTTATGTCAAGAATGTTCTTCGGTGTCATTTTTATTGGAGTATTTGTATAGATATACCATATCGCGAAGCGTTACCTCTTCCTCGACAATAGGATTGGGATAGTTGTCAGTGAAGAAATTGGAGATTCTATATGAGTACCGATAGCCGCAAGACCGGTAGAAACGTAGTGTCGAGGGTGTTTCGCCTGTGCCGAGGATTATCTTATTGTCAGGATACAATTTCTCCACATATACAAGCATCTTACGGCCTACGCCTCTGCGACGGAATGCGGCATCAACCGCCAGATTCTTTATCTCAACCGAGCCGTTATCTTTCTCAACCGTCACAATCACAGCCACATCTTTATTGTCCATCGAACCGACATAAAGGTTTCCCCGGTCGAGATATTTCATGATCATATCTTCCGATTCATCGCCAATGAGCAACAAGTCAATGAAATCTCGCTTGCCATCATCAACTTTTCTTATAGCCAAAGAAGAAAGACTGAGTCGGAATGCTTTCGACGGTGTCCCATTATTGTCATAGTCGGTGAAGTTGACGAATCCGCATTTCTCAGCTACCCGCTGAGAGGCTTTATTGGCGGCATCAGTCGTAATCAGCAGTGAGTCAAGGCGAATATTATTGCGGCAAAATTCAATCATGGCTTTCAATGCTTCCGTTGTCAACCCTTTGCCCCAGTACGGAAAACCTATCCAATATCCGACTTCCCGCTCGTTTGCCAATGGCTTGTAATGCTCGGCTCCAGCCGGCACAAGTCCTATGCAACCAATAGGTTCGTTGGTTTCTTTCAAGACCATCGCCAGAGTGAACGGATTGGGCTGAAAGAAATCTTTTATAACTTCGCGACTCATGTCAACCGAGGTATGCCTGGGCCACAGCGCCATCTCACTAACGCGACCGTCAGAGGCATATTTATATAATGCTTCGGCATCGTCATCACGCCATCGACGAAGTGTCAGACGGTTAGTATCAAAGTTGAAATTTTGTGCTATTTCATCAGGAAGCGCAAGATTGAATTTGTCGCAAAGAAGCAGCACATCTTTGACGTCGTTCTCATCGAGTTTGTAGCCGGAGTGAAATCTGACTTGCCATTCCGGGGTGATGCAATCAACTTCGAGGTGCCCTATGTGTCCTTTGCCTGTGAATACTTCTTTTGGGAACGTCTCACTCTCAAATACTAAGTCGCCCTTAGAATTGCGAGAAAATATGTGAAGGTCAATGATTCGCGCATTTCCATCCCTCCAAACTGTATGCTCGGGAGTAGTATATGCCATCACGGTTTCAGAATAGCCGTTATCATTCAGCAGTTTTATCGAGCATTCTTTATCCTGCTTTTCAATGAAGATGTCTATGTCGTTATGACATCGCGACTCAAAGCCGATTAAGGCATCCACACCCCAGCCACCATCAAGGTATATCTGTATTCCTTTTGACCGAAATATAGACATTATTTCAATCGCGTCCGACTCATTTACCATAATACGCGCTGTTAAGTTCCATAATTCGTTTTATAAAATCTGTTTTTGCTTCAGTATATCCATCGCGGTTATTCTTATACTTTGGCAACAGCGAAAGTTTAAGCTTTTCATACTCCTTTGCAGATTCCGGGTGCGCTATCAGATAGTCGCGGAACAGGATTTCATCATTGTCACCAATTCTATGAACGTGGACATGAAACACCTTGTNNATCAGCATATCCGACAGGTGCATATCCTTTGTTGAAACTCATGCGGTTATCGGAAAAGGACATACAGATATATCCGGCATCTTCCATCATTGCACGGACTCTTTGCCAATCGGCATCGGGCGCGATTTCCACAAGGATGTCGATTGTCGGCTTTGCCTGAATGCCGGGAATCGCCGTGCTTCCGATATGATTGATTATTGGACTATGATCTTCCAACAAGTCTGAAAGCGCAATGATTTCTTCACTNNCCATTCATGCCAGTCGGGGTTATGTGGGGCCAGAAATATTGGAAACAGTTCCCACAGTTCCTTCAATGTCATATCTTTCAAATCCTTGCTCATGCAGCTATTCGTTATAATAATTTCTCCAATAGCTCAATTTTGCCAATGCGGATTAGAGGTATTGCCCTATGAATCTTTTCATCCGGCCAGTTCCACCATTGTAGTTCCAACAAACGCTTTATAACGTCCGGAGCAAATCGTTTACGAATTTCTTTTGCCGGGACACCGCCCACTATTGAATATGGCTCAACATCTTTGGAGACGACAGCTCTTGTCCCGATAATTGCACCGTCGCCGATAGTAACTCCGGCCATGATTACTGCGTCATAGCCTATCCATACATCATTGCCAATAACTATGTCACCTTTGTTGTCCCAAGCTGAGGCGACCTCCGATTTCGGCAAATTCCACTCCTCAAAGAACAACGGGAATGTATAGGTGGACAACGATTTAAGTGTATGGTTGGCGCAGTTAAAAATGAACTTTGCACCGCAGGCTATCGAACAGAACTTACCGATAATAAGCCTGTCATTATTTATCGGATAATGGTAGAGCACATTGTTTTTCTCGAAGTCTCGTGGGTTATTAACAAAATCATTGTAGATGGTGAAGTCTCCGACCTCGATTGTAGGGCGTGTGACAACTGATTTCAGATACACTGTCTGATTATCATTGGAACGGGGGTATATCTTCTTATCCATATTGTACTGTTCCATCTCGATGCAGTTCCAAGTTTCTCCCAGACATTCGTAACTTTCGGTTTCAGACAGTGATACGCGATGAAAACCGGCAGACTCATAGCAATGGATGGCGGACGGATTATTCTCAAAGACACCGAGCGACACTTTTGTAGCTCCAAGCTCTTCAAAGGCATATTTGACTGCCAATGAAACAAGAGCTTTGCCTAAACCGTGACCACGTTTTGAATCATCAACAATAACAAAACCAAGTCGTTGCTCAGCCAGATTATCTGCCGGAGTGCGCAAGGTGATGTACCCGACAATATCATCGCCATCTGTCATTGTCAGGGCGCGTGATTGTTGCCCGTCAATATTCCTCTCGTAATATATGTTCATATCTTCGGGCGTGACGGGATAACGCTCATACCTGTCGGCGCACCATTGGCGCATAAGATACTCGCTTTTAAGCCACGATGTAATCACAGCGGCATCCGAAGGTTGATATGGGCGTAATGTGAGGCTCATGCTTTGTAGTTGCGTTTAATCTCGTTGATTGACTTGCCGCCGATGCCGAAGTTTTCGTCAGGCAGTTCTTTGATAGTGACGGTGAAGAACTGCTCCGGGATATGGGTTATTTCGGAGGCTGTGGATGTCAGCCGCTCAATCAGCTCTTTCTTCTGTTCAGTAGTCAACTTGCCGCTTTCAATTGATATGTATGGCATTATTTTTGTTTTTGGCGGTTTGACATTATGGTGTCGAAGTTGTCGCGGCCCCAGTTGATGAGGGCTTCGACGTGTGGCAAAAGGGTTCTGCCGAAGTCAGTGACGGAATATTCCGTGCGGGGCGGCACGTCGGGGAACAGTTCGCGGTGAATAATGCCGTCGGCGGTCAGTTGGCGGAGCACCTGCGACAGCACTTTCTCTGATACTGACGGGATGTTGCGGTAAAGCTCGTTGAAGCGCACCGGCTCGTTCTCGGAAATCTTCACGAGAACCACCAGCGCCCACTTGTTGCCGAGCCATTCGAGCATCGGGGCGGCCTTGCAATATTCGTAGTCCAGTTTTTTTGCCATATCCGGTCGTGCAGAACAGGTTGATAACGAATGAAACAAACTTTTCGGTAAGGGTCAAACCGATTGGTAAGTTGTTGCTTTGGCTCTGATAATCACCTAATTTTGCGTTACAAAATTAACAAAAAATATCGAGATATGCTATATCCTGAACTACATTTTACCGGGCAGGTATGGCGACCGCCATACGAAGCCAATTCCCAGCTCCTGCAACTGACCTCCGGCTGCACATGGCACAAGTGCAAATTTTGCAGCCTCTACCACGGAACGCCCTTCCGAATGTCGCCTCTTTCAGAGGTGGAGGAAGACCTGAAGGTAATCCGCCAGTGGCAACCACGCGCACGGCGAGTCTATCTCACCGGAGCGAATCCTTTCGCGTTGAGCTACAATAAACTAATGGATGTCGCCCTTCTATTGCGAAAATATCTGCCTTACATGGTGTCGTTCGGAATGTTCGCCCGCGTCACGGACATAACACCCAAGACGGTTGAAGAACTGAAGAATCTCCACCATCTGAAACTCGACAGCATCAACATAGGCATCGAGACCGCCCATGACCCGACATTGGAGCGGATGAACAAAGGCTATCATGCCTCCGACATTCTTGAACAGCTTTCAAAACTCGACGAGGCTGGAATACGCTACAACGTGTTCTACCTCAACGGACTCGGAGGCAACGGCAACGGCGAGGCAAGCGCGATAGCGACCGCCGAGGTGCTCAACAAACTGCATCCCTGCATCATCAATATCGTTTCACTGACGATATTTCCCGAATCTCGATTATATCAAGAGATATTGGACGGTACATATATTGAGGAACCAGAAATTGAGCGACTGGTTGAGATGCGCACACTTATCGACCGTCTGAATATACGGGTCAATCTGCTCGGTCATCATATTTCCAATACGGTACCAATCACCGGAGCATTGCCGGATGACAAAACCGCAATTCTCCGTGAGTTTGACAAAGCGATAGCTCAGTTTCCGGAAAAGGAACTGAAAGCCTATCGAAACAGGATATGGCATCTGTGAAGATTTCGATCCTGCTTTTCAGCCTGCTCATTTTGGGCAGGCTTCTTTTCTAATATGCATTATGGGAAGATAGGATGGAGTCTGTTATTTAACGATATTTTAGATATGAGCGTAATGACCCGACGAAAATTTGGTTGAGGTCACCACATTTTTACCGTCCGATCATAATTAAAGTCTGTTAAAGTTTGGGATTGCGAGACGGTAATGAGGGGTTGAATGATGCTGAATGATTTTGAATGGATATAATTTATGCACTGATTATCAAAGCATTAAGCAATCACAAGAATATATAGGTATCTGTTCCGATACGCATAACACGCAATATTTCAGCATGTTAGCGTAGACGTGGTGACTTTTGATTCGGGCAAGCCTCATCGCGCTGAAGGTTGTGGTGATCCGGAGGGGTATGGATGAATAAAAACCGCTAACTCATTGAGAATTAGCGGCCTTTTGTGGTGCCACCAGAACCTGAGTAAGTGAATGAATACGAATGGATTTGAATGTCTTGTTTAAGCAAAACGCTGAATAATAGCGAAATATGGGCTTTGTTGAATTTTGTCGATTTTCAGATTTATTCAAAAAACGTGGTGACCTACGTGGTGACCCGACTTGACAAAATGCGGTTTGGGTTGTTATATTTGCAGAACCAAAGTGGCTGACTGTGAATCACTGTGAACGCCATCATTCAGAAATTTATAACAACGAAGATATGACAAAATCACCCTCTCCGAAGAAACTGACCCCGTTTCACATCCGCACTAAGGATTTGAAGAAGGACACTGCGACCCTCTTTATCCGCATCCATACCCGCAAGATTGACGTGCTTGTATCGACCATGCTTCAGGTTGAGGTTGCCGACTGGCAGAAGGCTACGGCATCGCCTCGCACATGGCTGGCGCATCAGAAAAAGAACTATCAACTGCACGCCAAGCTGACGCAGATTGAGGGCATCGTCAAGGCTCATCTTGCAAAGGTGAACTTTGACCGTGAGGCTCTCGACATGGATGTGCGCTACATTTCAGAGCCTGAGAAGGTGGACGCTGAACGCCGGGCGAAGGAGGAAGCAGCAGAAGCCGAGCGAAAGGCAATCTCCAAACGTGAGGCGGCGAAAGAAAAAGCCCGCAAGAAAGCCGAGGAAAAGAAACGTATCGAGGATGAGAAGAATCGTCTTATCTGGCCGTTTCTCGTTCAGTTTGTCGATGACATAAAGAGCGGGGCGCGAAAGATTGGTAGTGACGACTATGCCCCCGGCACCTGCAAGGCATGGAAAAGTTTTATCGGGGTCTATGAAGGCTTCGACCCCTTGCACAGATTCGGTTGGGCGGATATTGACCGTGCGTTTGTGTCGCGCTACATCAACTATTTGCAGAAGCACGGCTACATGGCAAAGGTGGTTAACAAGCATCTGACAAATCTGAAGGCTCTTATTAACGCCGCCTTCATTGACGGCGTACACGACAACCAACGTGCGGCGGCTCTTATTGTCAAGAAGAAGATTGAAGACCGCGACAAGGCTGTCGAGATTTATCTCACCGAGGAGGAACTGCAAGCCCTCTATGAAATGCCGTTGACCGGGAAGAAAGAACATATCCGCGATGTTTTTCTCATTGACTGTTATACCTGTCAGCGCGTTAGTGATTACAATAACCTCAATGCCGACAACTTCGAGACCACGCGCAAGGGAACGCGCATAATCCGTCTTGTCCAGCAAAAGACCAAGACCGAGGTGACAATCCCCATTCTCAACGAGAACCTTATCACCATCTGCGAGAAATATGGCTACAACATACCGAAAGCCAACGAGCAGGTGCTTAACCGCTACATCAAGGATATTCTGAAAGACCTGTCGGAGCAGTTGCCGTCACTAAAAGAAAAGGTGCCGACCAAGCTGACCATGAAGCAGAAGGAAGCGTTGAGAAAGGAGAAGAAAGAGCCGGAGACCGACCTTAACGGCAATGTGATTGTGCCACGCTATGACTGCGTGACAAGTCACACCGCCCGACGCACCGGCATCACCAATATGTATCTGAGCCACAAGTACACCATCCTCCAGATGATGCACGTCAGCGGCCACAAGACACAAAAGACCTTCATGGACTACATCAAGCTATCTTCCGAGGAGATAGCCGACGAAATCGCCGCCATGTCGAAGAAAGAGAGCGATATGTGGTAAAGAGAGATCTGAGGCCACACTCCAAAAAAATGGACAAATGCCCATTTTTTTGGAGTGGATATTTGGTAGAGCAAAATAAAATGACTACTTTTGCATTCCATAAATCCGGTCAAATGACCACTTTTTTGGAATAGATTATGATCATAAAACGCGACTATTATCTCAAGCAGCTCATTGCCAGCCAGCATAACGGGCTTATCAAGGTTGTTACCGGGTTAAGACGATCCGGTAAGTCATATCTATTGTTCCACTTATTCGGTGACTATCTGAAAGAGCAGGGAATACCTGATGACCATATCATTAAAGTAGATTTAGAGGACAGAAGAAACGCATATCTTCGTGACCCCGATGCTCTGCTTGCTCATATTGACTCTAAAATGGTGGATGGTGATATGTACTATATTCTTCTTGATGAGGTTCAACATGTACCGGAGTTTGAAGATGTGCTTAATAGCTACCTTAAAATAGAAAATGCCGATGTGTACGTTACCGGAAGTAATTCCAAATTTTTGTCCACCGACATAATCACAGAGTTCAGAGGCCGAGATGACCAGATTCATGTATATCCACTCTCTTTTGCGGAATTTATGTCTGTTGACAATAGGCATCCTATTGAAGCATGGAGTGACTATTATACATACGGAGGCCTTCCTCATGTATTGACGTTAGAAACACCCAAAAAGAAAATCGATTATATTAAAAGATTATATTCAACAGTATATGTCAATGATATAGTCGAGAGATATAAGATTAAGGGCGAATCTGAACTAAAAGAATTGATTCAGATAATTGCGTCTGCAATAGGTTCCCCGACCAATCCAAATAAGTTGGCAAACACCTTCAAAAGCCTTAAAAACGTATCTCTGTCGAATAAAACTATTGACAATTATCTGACATACCTTTGTGAGTCGTTTTTAACCGAGAGGGCAATACGTTATGACATTAAGGGCAAAAAATACATAAATACTCTGTCAAAGTATTATTTCACGGATATGGGTGTGCGTAATGCCATACTTGATTTTAGGCAGCAGGAGGAAAACCATATCATGGAAAATGTCATTTATAATGAGTTAAAAATACGTGGTTTCCAAGTCGATGTAGGTGTGGTGGAGCATCGGACAACTGATAAAGACGGCAAGAGGATCCGCAAACAATATGAAGTGGATTTCGTGGCTAATCAAGGAAGTCAACGCTACTATATCCAATCCGCATTCATAATGCCTACGGATGCCAAAGAACGTCAGGAATCAGCCTCTCTACTTAACATTGATGACACTTTCAAAAAAATCATCATCGTTAAAGACTACATCAAACCAAAAAGAAACGAGGAAGGCATCATTACAATTGGATTGATTGACTTTCTCCTAAAACCAGAACTCCTAAATTGGTAAAAAGTATGAATTTTTCAAAAGAAGACATTAAGGAAATCAAACGACAAGATAAGCTACTCAAAGGGAATACAAAAATATGGGGACGAGAACATGGCCTTAAAGGCTATGACACACGTAATCCCTATCAGCGTGATTATGCTCGTATCCTTTATAGCTCGGCCTTTCGAAGGCTACAAGGTAAGATGCAAATTTTAGGTATCGAAACCAGCGCGTTTTTTAGGAATCGTCTGACGCATAGTTTAGAAGTAGCCCAAATCGCGAAAGGTATCCGTATGCAATTAGATAAAGTGTGTTACGGTATCGATACGGCAATAGGTGATTTATTCCTCTTGGATGCCGCATCATTGGCACATGATATAGGCCATCCTGCTTTCGGACATAAGGGAGAACGAACACTAAATAACATTCTATCTCCGCTTTCATTACATTTTGAGGGCAATGCCCAAAATTTTAGGGTTCTTCGACTATTAGAGAAAAAAGATCCTGAATTTACTGGTTTAAATCTGTCATATCGTACCCTTTTGGCAATCAATAAATATTTGGTAAGGGAATCTTCCGGCACCGAAAAATTCATGTATGCTGAGGACTTTGACTTTTTAGAAGAGTTCAGAGCATCTAATAATCTATCAAAAGTAAGGACTATCGACGTTCAGATTATTGAATTAGCGGATGATATAGCATACGCTGTTCATGATTTAGAGGACGCTTTAAGTCAGAATTATTTCACCATTGATGAAATAATCTATGAAATGGGAGTTAGGGATAAAAGTACCAGTAAATTTTCAGATCAAGAAATAGATTCCGCATATAAGACATTACTTTCTTATGTGAAGAAATCTCGAACAAAGGCTAACAAGTCATCATCTTATAAAAATCTGCAAGAATTTTCACAGGTTTTCAGAAAGTCGTTAATCAGTTCATTAACCCATCTCTTCATTAACGATGTAATATTGGGGACTGTGTCAGAGAAAGAAGCCTATGAACATGGTACCATAGTGGGTGCACGTGAACTTAAGTTAGGCCCAACCGGTCCGCTATGTAAAATTTTATCAAAGAAGATTTTCAAGGGAGTCACTAGAAACCCAAATGTGGCTCTATATGAGGAAAGGGGCGCGAAAGTAATTAAAGAATTGTTCAACTTGTACACTTCTCCAACGGCGAATAAAAATGGGCAACTTCTTCCTCCTGATTTCCGTCCCCGTATTTTAGAAACTGATTCTTTAATCACGCAACAGAAAAAAATTGCCCTTGCGGCATCGAATTACATTGCAGGTATGATGGATACGTATGCCGTAGAGTGTTATGAGAATCTTTTCGACAAACCTTTTAATTCAATTATTATCTAAATGGATATTGTTGTTATAATCCGCCAAAAGTGGGTCAAAATCCATAGATTTGGCGGATTATAAGCATATTTTTAGAGGGCGAGGGATACTCAGAAGGAAAAAGAAGATACCCAAAACGGAATAATGGGAACCATGCCCTGAATAATTTGGAAAGTCCGATATGCTGGTATTATCTTTGCCGCTGAAAAGAAGATTTGGCGCGAGTTGCCATGCCCATAAATACACTATTTTTGGCTATGGATAACTTTTTTCGTCAAGTCGTGAACTTTTCTGAACAAAGCCTTGTTAGGAAAGTTGTGGTGGCATATTTTGCGACCATAACGGAGCGTCAGATTGCTCTGCCGTGACGGTTGCGTCATTATCTCACCGCATACATACCTCCCGGCCCAAGAGAGGGCTGAACTAAGATTCGATCCCGATGGGTCGACACTTATCGCACAACTCCAAAAGTGTGTGCTTGAATTTCGCAACCGGCTCAGCGACCTATGCGGATACAATCGGTGTGCGGGTACATACCCGAATTTACACCGATGCCGATGCTTATATTCAAACGTAACGCTTGTGGCAGCTATTGACACACCTGCATCATACACACAATAGCTGACAAGATGGTCTTCCGCTGATGGGAATTTGTACAGATTTGGGATCCTCAAAAATTTTTCGTATCTTTATGTAGCGATTGAGAGCCTGCATACCGAAAGCGACACGTTCAACTTTATAGCCCGGAAATGGAACGATGCTCCCGGACGGATGCAAGCCCCGATATTGCGCAACGAAAAGAAAAAGAGGTACCCCAGGAAAGACCGGAACACAATTCCCGGCATCACTATGAAGAACCTGCTGTTGAATGCGGAAGGAACCGCAACGGTTTAATCCGGTAACAACTCGCCCTAAGGAAGCGATGCTCAACGGATTAAGCACGTGGGACAACGGCAGAGAAGAATGCCCGGCACAGCAATGAGCTGTCATAGAGCCGTTACAGGCTGACATTTGCAACACCCATATCTCACCGAGAATCATAGACTATCCGACGGTGCAGCATGACGTGTGTTCATAAATGAGCCGTAATAAGCCAGTAATCAGATAGCGGGCAGCCATAACTGTGCCCGTACAGAACCTGTACGTCAAAAACAATCAATTAAAAAGAAGAAAAATGCGTATGCCTTACACTATGTAAGTAAGACACAGGCGCCTTGTGTCCGCCCCATATCCGGGACAGATGCCACTCATGCCGTTGCCAATCCGTGCGGTATGTGATAGGGCGAGCTACGCCTTATGCTGGACCTTGAACGGTTGGTAGCCCCCGTCGGCTTTAGCAAAATATGGCCGACAGCCCCTTCTATGTCCTTTCGGGGACACATCTTCACTGCCTTAATCTTCGCCGGGCAGTGAATGGTGTAAACAATCCGGCGATATAACTTAATTTCATTCCCCCCAGATGAAAGCAAGCCTATACGACCTCCTTCAGGTGTCGTTGTCCGACCCTGATTCTCCCAATATTCTCCTCACCGTCCACCTTTCCGACCTCCATCAGTTGGTGGTGGACACAATAGAAGCCACACGAGAGCGTCTTCTCCCTATATTCATGGAAGCGGAGAAAGACAAGCCTCTCACAAAGAAACAGGCCGCCGAACAGCTCGGCGTGTGCGAAACCACCGTCTGGAACATGGTTCAGAGCGGCAAACTGCACCCCTTCAAGGTGAACGGCAGCACACGTTACAGCCAGCGCGAGATACAAGACATTATAAACGCCCGCAATGAAGACTGAGCCAATGACAGAAATTGACACTACTCCCGGAGCCGAAGATTGCTTCGAGCGCATCGGCACCACCTACTACAAGATTGTCCGGCAGCCCAACGCCGCAGGGCAGCTCATCGAGCGCAGCATCCCGTGGACAATTGAGGCGATCCGTCAGGACTATGGCAAGGACTTTCTTGCCAACGTACCCAAATACGACGGCTTCTGCTGTGTCCCCTCGCATCTGGATTATCAGCCCGTAGTCGGCAACTTCAAGAACAAGTATTCACCGCTAAGCCACATCCCCGCCGAGGGAAAATGGCCGTGCATTGAATCGCTCGTGCGCCATATCTTCGGCGAACAGTACGAACTCGGACTTGACTATCTGCAAATCCTCTACACCATGCCGTTGCAGAAACTACCGATTCTGCTTCTGGTATCGGAAGAGCGCAACACAGGCAAGTCCACATTTCTCAATTTCCTCAAACTACTCTTTGAGGCGAATGTCACGTTCAACACCAACGAGAATTTTCGCAGTCAGTTCAACGACGACTGGAACGGTAAACTCGTAATCGTGGTTGATGAAGTGCTGCTCAATAAGCGCGAGGATTCCGAGCGCCTGAAGAATCTCAGTACAACGTATAACTACAAGATGGAAGCCAAAGGGCGCGACCGCGAGGAGGTGAGTTTCTTTGCCAAGTTCGTGCTATGTTCCAACAACGAATATCT
>DAAV01000161.1:17984-25516 GCA_001701295.1 Bacteroidales bacterium H10 | reverse complement strand
GTCCTCAGAACCCTTCTGGCAGGCCGTCCACACCGCGCCGCCGGAACTGGTCATTCTGGACGTGATGCTCCCCGGTGAGGACGGCTTCTCCATCCTGAAAAAGCTCCGCGCCGCCCCTTCCCTGCGGCGTCTGCCCATCATCATGATAACGGCCAAGTCCAGCGAGCTGGACACCGTGCGCGGCCTCGACTGCGGCGCAGACGACTACATCACCAAACCTTTCTCGATGGAGGAACTGGTGTCGCGAATCAGTGCCATCCTGCGGAGAGTGCGCGGAAAGAAAGACAAGGAGATAACTGTCTACAAGATCGGCAAGTACACTTTCGACACCCAGAAACAGACTCTGATCGCCGACAATAAATCACAGAAACTCACCACAAAAGAATCCGAGCTTCTGTCTTTGTTGTGTCAGCATATAAATGAGATTCTCGAAAGAAACTATGCGCTCAAATCGATCTGGATAGATGACAATTATTTCAATGCCCGCAGCATGGATGTATATATCACCAAATTGAGAAAGCTGCTCAAAGACGACCCCCAGATAGAGATCATCAATATCCACGGCAAAGGATATAAACTGATCGCACCTACAGACGAGGAATAAATTCCACCGATCACACTATAAAAGACACGGGGACAAATTAAAGAAAAATTTCTTTAATTTGTCCCCCTTTTGTTATGCAGGACAGTTTTTTTTTATTAATTTTGCCAATGAAACCGACAGCTCTGATTCCATGCATTTTAATCCTGTAAAATACGGGTCAGACACCGGCTCCCTTATAATTAGAAACCAACAGACATGAAAGGACTCCTGCGCTTCCTCTANNTTTTACCAGTATCTGATAGCTGGTCCTATTTTCGTTGTCGCCACACTGCTCACCGCGATATTCACGATGATCACATGCTCGATCGGCAACAGAGATTTCTGGGGTTATTGGCCGGCACACTACTGGTCGCGTTTCACATGCGCCGTATTTCTTATGCGCGTCAAAGTGATAGGCCGCGAGAATATCAATAAGGGAGAAAGTTACGTGTTCGTGGCAAATCATCAGGGAGCATACGACATATGGGCCATTTACGGATTTCTCAACCATAATTTCAAATGGCTGATGAAGAAAGAGCTTGAAAAAATATTTGCCGTCGGGACAGCCTGTAAAAAAGCAGGGCATGTTTTTGTTGACGATTCAAGCGTGGCAGGAATAAAGGAGACCATAGCAGAAGCAGAAAAGACATTAAAGAACGGCATGTCGGTAGTTATATTTCCGGAAGGAAGCCGCACATGGGACGGCAAAATGTCCGCATTCAAACGCGGAGCATTCATGTTGGCCGGAGAATTCAAACTGCCAGTTGTGCCGATCACAATAGACGGCAGCTTCAAAGCAATGCCCCGAAGCACTTATAACATGACTCCGACTACCATAAGACTTGTCATACACAAGCCAATATATCCCGGAGAACGCGGATTCAATACAAAGCGGCTGATGGCAGACTGCAGAGAAGCCATCAACTCAGGGCTGCCGGAAAAAGACAAGGATGAAGATGCATGAGCATTTCACACCCGCATTACCGGTCGTAGTCTCTATTGCGGGCTCAGACTGCAGCGGAGGCGCCGGGATTCAGGCCGATATAAAGACATGCGCCGCGTCAGGCGTATTTTGCCCGACAGCAATAACGGCCGTAACGGCACAGAACCCGACAGCCGTCACACGAGTCGAATATGTAGGAGACAGAATGCTTGCGTCGCAACTTGAATCAATATTCGATTCAATTCATCCCGACGCCGTAAAAATAGGCATGATTCCTTGTGCCTCCGCAGCATGCGTGATAGCAGAAGCAATCAGAAAATACGAATTAAAAAACATAGTGATCGACCCTGTGCTGGAAGCTACAGCCGGCGGTTCATTAAGCGGAGAGACCTACTCAACGACAAAAGCCGTGACAGAGAATTTGTTTCCGGAGGCTTTTTTAGTAACTCCCAACATACCGGAATTATTCCGTCTACTCGGCCAAGAGGAAAAGACGGAAACAGAAGAATGCGCCAGATTGCTTATGGAGAAATTCTCTGTCAGAAATCTGCTCGTGAAAGGGGGCCATGCCGAGGGGGGCTACTGTATAGACACTCTGTATAGCGAAGAGGTTAAGAAGGTGACCTACAAATCAGAGCGTATTCTCACAACACACACACATGGGACGGGATGCACATTATCATCCGCCATCGCATGCGGACTGGCCAAAGGTAATGATCTCCGCACCGCCATAGAGGAAGCCAAGAGATTTATCGTCAATGCGATAAAGAAGGGAGCAGAATATCCCGTCTATCCTGACAACGGACCTCTTCTTTACTGAAAAGTGGCGGTATCAACCGTCGTATTTGCCTTCCAGATACTGCTTGACTTCCTTGAAAAGCCTGGACGCGAATACAAAGTTATTCAGATCCTGATTTCTGCTCTTATATATTGTCTTGTCATTACCTTTCCAATCGCAATGGCCACGATTTATAAACACTATATTCTCTCCGATCCCGAGCACTGAATTCATGTCATGAGTATTGATTATCGTGGTGATGCCATATTCATGAGTGATATCACTCAGAAGCTCATCTATAAGTATGGACGTTTGCGGATCAAGACCAGAATTAGGCTCATCGCAGAAAAGATAACGGGGATTTAGTGCTATCGCCCTCGCTATCGCCACACGTTTCTGCATGCCGCCGGATATTTCGGAAGGATATTTGTCATTTGCATTCTTGAGTCCTACCCTGTCAATACAGAACTGCGCCCGTTCGAGCTGCTCCGCATGAGAAAGATGACTGAACATTTTCAGAGGGAACATGACATTGCCCATGACAGTCTCATTATCAAAAAGAGCCGACCCCTGGAAAAGCATACCGATCTCGGTGCGCAACTGGCGCTTCTGATTTATATCAAGATCGCGGAAACGGCGTCCGTCATATAGAATCTCGCCTTCTTCCGGTGTCAGAAGACCTATCAGACATTTCATAAACACTGTCTTTCCCGAACCGGACTGACCGATTATAAGATTGGTCTTACCGGTATCGAATGTGGCCGATATGTCATAAAGGACCTGCTGCCCGTCAAACCATTTGGATACATGTTTAGCCTCTATCATTGCAGGAGAAGTTTTGTAAGTATTACATCGGCAAGAAGAATCAGAATAGAACTTGACACAACGGCGTTGGTACTCGCCTTTCCTACTTCAAGCGCGCCGCCTTTCACATAATAGCCATAATATGCGGCGACCGATGTTATTATATAAGCGAACACAACAGTCTTTATGATACTGTAATAGACATTCCAGGGAACAAAGAACGACTGTATTCCGTACACATAATTCTCAACAGAAATCATGTCAGTGAACCGTGCTATGAACCACCCCCCTATCAATCCCATAAACATGGAGAGGACACACAGCACGGGAACGAACAGCAGGAAACCTATAATCTTGGGCAACACAATAAAATTCGCAGAGTTAAGACCCATGATCTCAAGAGCGTCGATCTGTTCGGTAACACGCATTGTTCCGATCTCGGAAGCGATATTCGATCCGACCTTTCCGGCAAGAATAAGACACATCATCGTAGACGAGAACTCCAGTACAAGAATCTCACGCGTGGCCATACCTGTGGAATAAGCCGGAATCATCGGAGAAGTGATATTGATAGTCATCTGAATACATATCACCGCACCGATAAACAATGAAATGATAATCACAAGAGGAATCGAATCAACTCCAAGCTTATATATTTCGAAAACAAGGCTTTTGAAAAATTCTTTCCATTTGTCAGGTATTTTAAAGACCTGAGTCATGAAGAGACAATAACGCCCGAATGATTTTATAGAACTTAAGAACATTTCCGATTTATGTTTAGATATGTTACCTGTAGCCGGATACAGTGGAAAGCCGACTCCTCTAATTAAACATCAAAGTTAGTAAAAAATTTGGTATGCCGATGACTTTTTATTAATTTTGTCTGAGAAACTGTTTAAATTTAATTCGAAAAAATAACCATGAAAGGATGTTGCATTAAACTTAAATAGTTTCTGAATAAGGTCTACAAACCGACTTATCAAGAATAATCATACGCAGGATGCTGGTAATAGGAATAGCCGGAGGAACCGGCAGCGGCAAAACCACTGTAGTCCGCAAGATCATAGAGAGCCTTCCGGCAGGAGAAGTTGTAGTAATGCCTCAGGACTGCTACTACAAAGACAATGTGCATATACCTTTGGAAGAACGTCTTAAAATGAATTATGACGAACCGGCTTCCATAGAATGGACATTACTCACCAAGCACATACAGGAGCTTAAGGAAGGGCGCGAGGTAGAAATGCCGACATACGATTTTCTGACATGTTCGAGGCAGAAAGAAACCGTACATCTCGCTCCGAAAGAAGTGATAGTTGTCGAAGGCATACTTGTGCTGACAGACAAGGCCCTTCGCGACATGCTCGACGTCAAGGTATTCGTGGATGCGGATGCAGATGAACGTCTAATACGTGTCATCAGTCGCGATTGCGTCGAGCGCGGAAGAACTCCCCAGATGGTCATCGACAGATATCAGGAAACTCTCAAGCCGATGCATGAACTTTATATCGAGCCGTCCAAAAGATATGCAGACCTGATAATACCTCAAGGAGGCGGCAACAACGTAGCCATCAAATTGCTCACAGATTATATCCGCTCTCTCCTTCCTCTTAACGCACGATGAATATTTTCCCCTTTCTCAGAAAAAAAATAAATAAAAAAGAAGAGACCGCCCCTACTCGTCTTACGCCGGAGGAAGAAGCGGATCTTGAGGGCGCAGTACCAGACATGCGTAAACTCGATCTTGAGGAAACTGAAAGCATATCCGGTTCTGACGGCAAGATGGAAATATCCGAAGACATTCAGATTCCGGAAAAAGGAGTACTCCGCACAGACAACCTGGTAAAGAAATATGGCAAACGCACAGTCGCCAACCATGTATCGATCGAACTTACCCAGGGGGAAATCGTAGGTCTTGCCGGTCCGAACGGTGCAGGAAAAACCACGACATTCTATATGACGGTCGGTCTCATCACACCCAACGAGGGGCGTGTATTCCTCAATGACGTAGATATTACCGAATATCCCGTCTACAAGAGGGCACAGATAGGAATCGGCTATCTTCCTCAGGAAGCATCAGTTTTCCGCACTTTAAGTGTTGAAAACAACATAAAGGCCATTCTGGAAATGACAGGGACATCAAAAGAATATCAGAAAGCAAAACTCGAACAACTGATTTCGGAATTCAATCTGAACCATGTGCGCCACAACATAGGCACGAGTCTTTCAGGCGGCGAACGGCGACGTACTGAAATAGCGCGATGTCTTGCGATCAATCCCAAGTTCATCATGCTTGACGAGCCATTTGCAGCCGTAGATCCCATAGCAGTCGAAGACATACAGGAAGTCGTCTATCATCTTAAGGAAAGAAATATAGGAGTACTCATAACCGACCATAAGGCAGACTCAATATTGGGTATAACGGACCGTGCATACATGCTGTTTGAAGGCCGGGTATTATTTCAGGGCACAAGTGAGGAACTTGCCTCCAATCCTGTCGTAAGAGAGAAATATCTTGGTCGTGACTTTATCTTCACACCAAAAAAATTCGAACCGAAGAGAACAAACTGACATCTTTTTTTGTAAAAGTTACATGGCATTTCAGATTCCACATATTTACAACAAAGAGAGCCGACGGAGACTGCTTATTCTATCAGCTATTGTCGCCGTTGCGGTAATTTTTTCATCATATGCATGGGCGAATCCGCGAAAAGAAAACAAATCAGCCAATAAAACAAAAGAGAGCTTCACCCTCGTGATCGATGCCGGTCATGGAGGTCACGACCATGGAGCCATTGACAACGGCGCACGTGAAAAAGACATAAATCTNNATCTCGAAGTCGCAAAGAAACTTGAGGCTCTGGTCAAAAAGAAGCTCAAGAATGTAAAAGTCGTCATGACACGCGATGACGATACATTCATAAGTCTTCAGGAACGAGCGAATATCGCCAACCGAAACCGCGGCAATCTGTTTGTATCCATACATACAAATTCTGTAGACAAGAGCAATCCCAACCGTAAAAGCGTATCGGGAGCCTCTGTCTACGCTCTCGGGCCACAAAAGGATGCAAACAATCTCAAAGTCGCCCAACGGGAAAATTCAGTCATAGAACTTGAAGACAACTATCATCAGAAATATAGCGGATTCGATCCTTCCAAAGATGAATCCTATATAATCTTCGAAATGGCCCAGAAAAAGAATCTCGGGCAAAGTCTAAGGTTTGCAGACAAAGCACAAAAGGAACTGGTGAAAACTGCGTCGCGTAAAGACAGAGGTGTAAAACAAGCCGGTTTCTGGGTACTGTGGGCCACCTCCATGCCGGCCGTTCTGGTGGAACTTGACTTCATATGCAATCCCACACAGGCTGCATATATGAAGTCAGAAGCAGGACAAGAGAAACTTGCCGAAGCTCTTCTGAACGCTCTGAAAAATTATATAGAGACATATCACAATACCGCCGATGTCCGCAACAACGTACCGGCAACCATAGATATAGCCGAGCAGACTGAACCTGAAGAAGAAGAGATTCAGACCGATACGGGCGTTAGCACGCTAATTGCAAGTTCAAAACCGGAGAAAGTAACCCGAAAGAGCCACCTCCCTGCATCCAACAGCACACGAGGACAGTCCGGTTCCAGAAAACGAAGATCTGACAGTGCAAAACGACTTTCAGACAACCGCAACTATGAGACAGAGTCGATCACGCTAAAGAGCGAGACCGACTTTCTTGCCATTCGGGAAAAGAAGGTTGAAAAAGCCAAAGAACCCGAAGTAACCGACAAACCGGAAACTCCGACTTCCCAAAAAAGCAAGTCGAAGTCTAAGGCAAAGGATAAAGAGAAAAAAAATACAAATCATAAGAAATCGAAGGCCGGCACTAAGACATATGTCGTAAAAAGCAATAACCCGCCAGTAAAATCAGACAAACCGTCTTCTAAGAAAACTACGAAACAGCCTGTCGGAAATACGGCGGAAACAAACACGATAGAGAAAACCGGTATAGAGCATGCCTCGCGTCCCATACCGTCAAACCGGGGGAAGACTTCCCGGATGCTTTATACTATATTACTGCTCACTTCCTACCGGGAGATTTCCAATGACGATCCCGTATTCTGCGGTCTTACACCTACAGGCAAGTTCATAGAAAACGGGAAATATAAATATACCTACAACCAAAGCGAAAACCGTCGCGAAATAGAGCAAAAACTTCTGGAAGTGAAGACTCTTATTCCAGGGGCATCGATTATGGTAAGAAATGAATAACCGGCTGTGAATTTCTGACAGCCAATATATCAAACTCAAACATCAAGGCATTATAATATTATGAAAAAGTTATTTAATAAGGAACTGATAATCGGAATATCGGTCATTCTGGCAATCGTGATCCTGTTTTTCGGCATAGAATATCTGAAAGGCATCAACATGT
>DAAV01000161.1:271-17942 GCA_001701295.1 Bacteroidales bacterium H10 | reverse complement strand
CGATAGACGGATATAAAGTGGGACAGGTCCGTGAAATATCATATGACTATGATAATCCCGGTAAGATAAAAGTCCTGCTCGCTGTCAACAAGAAACTCCGCGTCCCTGATGACTCATATGCAGTACTGGCATCGACACTGATGGGAGGGGGATACATAGACATCAAAATGGGGCAAAGCAAAAAAATGCTTGAAGTGGGATCTCCAATCTCCACAAAGGAAACACCGGGCCTCATGGATGCACTTTCCAACGACATAATGCCGGCAGTAAATACGATACTTCCCAGAATAGACTCGTTGCTTTACAACCTCAACACACTCGTTGCGGATCCTGCGCTCACACAATCCATCAGACGTCTTGACGGCATAACCCAGAATGTCCTGGCGGCTACCGACGGCCTCAGCACAACAATGAGGAAGGATGTCCCTGCATTCATGCACAGCGCAAGGTCTGTCACAACAAAGATAGACACAGTAAGCGCCAACCTTGTGGCACTCTCCGCCCAACTCAAACAACTGCCACTTAGTTCGACGATGGACAATGTCAACGAGGTCACAGCAAATCTTGTCAGATTCTCAAATCAGCTTAATGACCAGAGTTCCACACTCGGCAAACTTACAAACGATCCGGAGCTATACAACCGTCTGAACCGAGTGACGGCCGATATAGATTCACTTATACTTGACATCAAGAAAAATCCTAAACGCTACATCTCAATCAAACTTCTTTAGAAACTTTTCATCTATCCATCAGTCGTGTCGTTCAACACACTTCTTCTTAATGGAGAAAAACTTCTGAAAATTTACTCGGACGAACATATAAAATGAGTCCGACTGATTAGTTATCCATGCATTTTTATTATATTTGCGTAAGAATTTTATAAATACCTACAGGCACATTATGGACAGAATTAGTCTCAGAGGACTCGGAGTCGCGCTTATTACCCCATTCAAGCCCAATAAAGAGATAGATTTCAACGCACTTGAACGCATGATCGAACATGTGCTTGAAGGAAAAGCCGATTATATAGTAGTGCTCGGCACGACAGGCGAGACACCGACGCTTGATAACAACGAAAAGGCAGAAATACGTCAATTTGTCGCAGAGAAGGTAGCAGGGAGAGTCCCCCTCGTGCTGGGTATGGGCGGCAATAATACACATGCTCTCGTAAATGATCTGAAAAATTGTGATCTGAAAGGATATTCAGCAATTCTCTCAGTAGCACCTTTCTATAACAAGCCTTCGCAAGAGGGTCTGTATCAGCACTTCGCCGAAGTCGCAAAGGCTTCCGTACTTCCGGTCGTGCTGTATAATGTACCGGGGCGCACCGGTGTGAACATCACGGCAGCCACCACCTTAAGACTGGCTCATGAATATCCGAATGTTATCGCCATAAAAGAGGCGTCAGGCAATTTCAAACAGATCGAAGAGATAATCAACCATAAACCTGAAAAATTTCAGGTGATTTCGGGTGATGATGCCTTGACGTATCCACTTATTTCACTGGGTGCGGAAGGTGTGATTTCTGTTGTCGGAAATGCTTTCCCGCGTGAATTGGGCAAAATGGTCCGTCTCTGTCTCGAAGGCCGGTTTCAAGAAGCACTACCCATACATTACAGATTTTCAAAACTGTATGACGAGTTATTTGTCGACGGAAATCCGGCAGGGGTAAAATCGCTTCTTCATGATATGGGACTGATATCCAACGAACTCAGACTTCCCTTGGTTCCCACACGCATAGAAACGGGTGATGAAATCCGCAAACTTCTTGCCGAATTAAAATCGTAAGAAAACATAATTCTGTTTCANNGCAACCGTAGAAAAAATCAAAAACACAGCCGACATCGTGGAGGTTGTGAGTGACTACGTGCATCTGATAAGACGCGGAGCCAACTACATGGGACTCTGTCCTTTCCACAATGAACGCACTCCGTCTTTTTCCGTAAACAAACAACGGAATTTCTGCTACTGTTTCTCCTGCAAGAAAGGAGGAAGCCCTGTAAATTTCATAATGGAGAAAGAAGGGCTTTCCTACCACGAGGCATTGCTTCATCTTGCAAAGAAATACGGTATACAAGTCATCGAGAAGGAGTTGACCGATGAAGAGAGAAAACGGCAGTCTGTGCGCGAGGCAATGTTCGTGGCCAACGAATGGGCCATGCGCAAAATGGAAACTGACCTCAGGGAAACGGAGGAAGGACTTGATATCGGCCTTCAATATTTCACCCAGCGCGGCGTAACCGATGACGCCATAAAGGCGTTTCACCTCGGATATGCCATTGACAAAGGAAACGAACTGACCAATTCCGCGCGCAACGCAGGATTCGATCTCGAAATCTTAAAAACTCTCGGATTGATCGGGACATCCCAGCAGGGAAGAGAATATGACAGATTCAGAGGGCGTGTAATATTTCCCATATTAAATACAGCCGGCAAAGTAATAGCATTTGGCGGAAGAGATCTGAAAGGAGGTCTGGCCAAATATATCAATTCCCCGGAATCCGAACTATATAAAAAAAGCAACGAACTATATGGCATATTTCAGGCAAAGTCAACCATAGTAAGTGAAGACAAGTGCTTTCTTGTGGAAGGCTATATGGATGTCATAGGAATGTGGCAGTCCGGTCTGAAGAACGTCGTAGCTTCGTCGGGGACCGCTCTCACAGATGGTCAGATAGCGATGATACACCGCTTTACTGACAATATCACGCTGATCTATGACGGGGACAAAGCCGGTATAAAGGCGGCCTTGCGTGGAATCGACATGTTGCTGAGCCACCGTCTGAACGTAAAGGTCCTCCTTCTCCCGGACAATGATGATCCTGATTCATTCGCAAGGAAACACACTGCGGAAGAATTTCGTGAATATGTAAATTCTCATGAGACAGACATAATACGGTTCAAGGCAAAAGTCTTGCTTGATGAAGTCAAAAATGACCCCCAGAACCGTATCGGCGCAATCAACAGTGTGGTCCAATCCATCGCTCATATTCCCGATCCGGTATCGCGTGATGTATACGTACAAGAATGCAGCGCTATTCTTGAAATGCCTGAATCTACAATAGCGCAATCCGTAGCCAAAGCACGCCGCGCCATAACCGAATCTCAGAAAAGAGACCGCATGCGCAGGGAGTTTCCAGCAGAAGGAAACAATTATCCTACGGAAAAAACAGTCGCTGATATAAACACTCCCGCGTCCCCCTCTCTGTCAGTTGAAACCGACGTGGCAAACATGGTTTCCGCTGACAACTCATCCTCCCTGCGCCCAAGGTCTTCTGCGGATGCCGTCGCAAAGCGCAAAGAAAATGAGAAAGACAACCCGCTATATCCTCTTGAGAAGAACGTTATAAGATACTGTCTGCGGTATGCATTTCTCAATATATATTTCTACGAAGAGGAAGTGGTTTCTCCCGAGACCGGAGAAACTGAGAAAAAAATGATGGGACTGGACGTACTGTCTTATGTAAGAGATGAGCTGGCGGCAGAAAAAATGGATTTCTCCATAAGCATTTTTAACAAAATATTTAAAATGCTCAATGAGATGCGACCCGCATTCGAATCATTTCTAAACGACCGTATGACAATAGTTGACAATGAACTTGCAAAAGAACGGGAAGATGCGTACAGGCGGATAAGCGAGACCAACATGTCGGTCGAAGAAATACGGAGGGAAGAACAAAAACTTGAAACTGAACTTGAATCACGTCGCGAGCTCGCTGTAAGAGAATATTCCAAAGATTATCCCGGCAGAATATTAGGCAGTGATGAGAATGAAGATGTAAGACGCATCGCTCTTGAACTTGTATTCGAAAAGCACCATCTCAGCAACATATATCTTAAAGCCGGAAATGCAGAACTTGAAGAAGACAAACTTGATGTCTTGTTAGTAAGGGCAATCGACGAGTGGAAAAACGAGATATTGAATCAGAACATAAAAAATCTTTTCAAGAGATTTCACGAAATAGCAGGAGAAGGAAACGTCGAAGAGGAACAAAGACTCCAGATGGAACTTAATTCGCAGATGGCACTCCGCACACAACTCGCCAAATGCATCGGGGAGCGCATCATATTCAACGGCAAGAGCCGATGATCCCTAACTCCGATACAATCAGAGTCATCCCGCAAAGAACAATTCTTCAACCCTGTCCACAAATTCATCATCAGAAAGATCATATGGGAGCCAGTTGATCTTAGTCCCTCTCGTCTCCATGCCTCTGAACCATGTCATCTGTCTTTTTGCAAACTGATGAATCGCTATTTCAAGATCATGAAACATCTCATCGTACGAGATTCTTCCTACCACATGCAGGGTCACATATTTATATTCGAGGCCATAATAAATCAGGTCATCTGCATCAACGCCCCCATCAATAATAGAACGCACCTCATCAATCATTCCCGCGTCCAGACGCTGACGCAACCGCGCTGAAATTCGTTCGCGCCTGATATTACGCGGAATATCGACACCAATAACAATACAATCGAGAGATTTCGACTCTCCATTCCCTATACCCCGGGCCTCCTCCGGATGCCGGCGATAGTATTCCTGGATTTCTATAGCCCGCACCGCACGTTTGCAATTGTCGATGTCGGTAGTGTTGTGAAGAGTCTTATAGCCTGAAAGAATCTCCGCAAGCTCATCAAGATTCTTGCCTTGCAAAAATTCGCGTAGAACCTTATTCTCCGGAACTTCGGGCATCAGTATACCTTTGACGGCATTTTCAACATACATTCCACTCCCCCCGCATATCACAGGCACACGCGAACGTGAAAGCACCTCATCGTAAGCTTTCCTGAATTCCTTGAGATATTTGTAGAGATTATATTTTTCCCCGGCATCGCATATGTCAATAAGATGATAAGGGATATCTCCATATTCTTCGAGATCCTTACCTGTACCGATGGTCATGCCTCTGTATATCTGCCTTGAATCGGCAGACAATATTTCGCCCCCCAAACGCGAAGCCACAGCCACAGCCCGTCGGGTCTTTCCGCACGCTGTCGGACCAACGATTGCTATCGACGCTACTGCCATTCGCCTCCTTTATTATCTTTTTGTCTATTTATCTTCAGTCTATCCCACAGCCTGCGTATATGAAATCCTCTGATATCGGAATTATACATCGCGATCCTAAGCCATTTGTCATCCTGGAAATCATAGTTCTTCGCACGGACTTCCGGAAGATCGAATGTCGGATGGTATGACTTGATTTTCATCTTACGATATCCCCTCTCATCAAACAGCTTCTGAGTAAGAATAATGGTCACTATCCGTGAAATATCGGTGAGCATAATGGAAGAGACAGTATTTGGCTTCTCATTATAAATTACCTTCATTAACTCGAAATCCAGCCACTCTCCGTCAATATTCATATCATAATCTTCCGGTTTGCCGTCAAGAAAATAAAAATAACGAAGAATGCGATGTTTTGCAAGATCAGGAGATTTTCTACCGTAACAAAACCGCAACTCTCCATCGATCACGCCAGTAAGTTTCTGTATTATACCATGCACCTCTCCTGAGGTTATACCGTTGACATTTCGCTTAGTCACAAAGGGAGTATCTATGACAAAACGATTGCTATGATGAGCATCGGCGACTTTGGTATTTATAAAGATCTTATTGCCACATACAACATAAAACCTCAGGTATGTCTTCATAGTCATATCACTGAGTTCCGCTTCAGTGATGATCTCTCCATTCTCCTTCAGATCAAGATAAATATTATAATAACGCGATGCAAAATAGATTTCATCAAGAATAAACGCAATAATATTTATCCATACAAATATATACCAGTCACGACTGTTTACAAGAGCATGCTGATAATACCATACAAAATAATATATCCATATTATCGCCGAGAGGACAGCAAAGAGGCATATAAGATTAATAAGTTGTAGACGAGACTCCACATTCAGGATCTCACCAAGTTTTCCACGCTCAAGAGAAAGCCCCTTGGAAATCTTGCAGTCGATGCATATAGCCAGCTTGTTGCGGCGCATATAAAAGATAGCGAGTACTACAAGACACACCGGATCAAGCATCAGAGCCGGAATATATGGATCATTGAAAAATGACAGTTCTTTAGGAACATGAATTATTGACCATATATCCAACACATTAAGAATGATTGACAAGAAAGCGTAGACAATCATACAATAAAAGATCGCATACGGCACCACCATGCATGTAGATGTCGCCTTGATCTTATTATTATAGAGCATCGTGTAGAGAAAAGCCGCCGCAAGCAAGCCGATGATAGGTGAAAAATAGAACGGTAAAATCCATGACAGAAACAAAGTCGCCATCATGACAAGCATGCCGATCGACAAGTTCTTCCAAAAGGAGAACAATTGCGAGGCATTTACTTTTTCAAGATCTTTCATGACTTAGACTTTATTCATTAGATATCCCCGGCTGTCAATCATTTGAGTCGGCTATCAAGAAAATCTACTATTTTCTTATACAAAGCGGTTCGGGCATTACCCATTCGCAGACTATGTTCGAACCCTGCCAAGGCCATCATGTCGAATATCTGCCCATTCGCATTCATTTTAGACGTATATTTGAGAGTATTGTAGAAATGAACATTGTCGTCGCTTGTGCCTGACATGATCAACAGACGGGCTTTGACATCCTGTGATTTGTCGAGTGCGGAGGCAAGATCGTATCCCTTCTCATTCTGCTGAGGAGTAAGCATGTATCTCTCAGTGTAGATGGAATCATAGAAACGCCAGTCAGTGACCGGAGCCATTGCGATTCCGCATTTAAAATCACATTCAGGCGAGGCAAGTTCCATAAGCGTCATATATCCACCATAACTCCAACCGAAACAAGCCGTTCTGCCCGCATCGATATAAGGAAGCGAAGCAAAATATCTTGCGCCGGCCAACTGGTCTTTCGTTTCATACTGTCCGAGTTGTCTATAAACCGCATTAGCCCATTCGCGACTTCTATTACCTGTACCGCGGCCGTCAACCGCTGCTACAACATATCCTTGCGAAGCCACATAATAGATTCCGTCCATTTTCCAGCTGTTAAGCACCAGTTGCGAGTCAGGACCGTTATATTGGTACATCATCAAAGGATAACGGCGTGACGGATCAAAATCGGCCGGTTTTATGATATATGCATCCATCTCCTCGCCATCCGCATTCTTGACTTTCAGAAATTCCATGCGCGGAGCCGAAGCGTATTTTGCAGCATATGTTTCATTCAATTCGAGAGTCTTAAGAATCTTACCCTTATTATTGCAGACAGTATACTGTGGAGGGATCAACGCACTGCTGTATTTTCGCAAATAATAATTGTAATTCTTGCTGAATGATGCAGATTCCGTACCTGGCGTATTATTGAGCATCGAAACATTACCCTTGCTGTCCACCGAAGAGACATTACGGTTAATCGCGCCGTTCTGTGTGGTCTGAATATAATGCGTGCCCGTTCTTGCATCCTTGCCATAATAATCAGTCACGTTCCAGTCTCCTTTGGTAATCTGACGCAACAGATTGCCATTATAATCATATTCGTATAAATGACGATAACCACTTCTCTCACTCCCGAATATAAACGATTTCGGATAATATCTCACCATCTGATAGGCCGAAGGGTTAAGCCATGCGTCGCTTTTCTCAGAAAGTACGAGACGGCCTACTGTCGATCCGGGATTTACACGAAATAACTGCAATGAATTCTGATCGCGATTGAGCAACATGACCATCAGGTCAGTTCCATTGCCGTCGAATTCCATAGACGGAACATACCCTTCACCAATAGGGAGATCCATTTTCTTAGTCGTACGGTTGTCGATATTGTATGCAAAAACCTCAACTGTGGAATTGGGATAACCCGCCAGGGGATATTTATACCGATAGGAAGAAGGATAAATATCTCCGAGAGGATCTTTATCACAATAACTTCTATACTCATCGAAAGCATAGACAGGAACCTTGCTTTCATCAAATCTGATGAAAGCAAGGGTATTGTCATCACTACTCCAGCAAATACTGTTGAGCATGCCGAATTCTTCCTCGTATGCCCAGTCAGGAGTACCATAAATCACCTCATTGATTTTCCCGTCTGTCGTTATAGCCTTATCTGACTTATAATCGATATTCGATATAAATAAATTATTGTCGCGCTGATATGCCACCATTCTTCCGTCGTGAGAAATGGTCGCGCCGCGCTGAGGGCCATCTTCCGACACTCTTGACAGTGTGGAACGAAGAATATCGTATACGTAATATTCCGCCGTAAACGAATACCTGTATATTTTTTTAGAATCTGTCCAAAGGAGAATCTTCTTTTCATTTGCACTCAGTTCATATCCGTCAAAACTGTCAATTTTTATGTCTCCCTTGACACCTTGGATAGAAAACAACGTAGAAATTTTCTCACCCGTCTGGTAACTGTACACATCAATAGCGGAGCCATCGTCTGATAACGCAGCAAAGGATTCTCCATCGTTTAACGGACGCATTTCTTTCACTCCCGCAGGAGACGTGACCGTAGGACTGCAATAATCATCGACGCCAAGAGTCGAAGCAGCCGCCGACAATATGCCTAAACAACCGATTCCTATTGTAAGAAAATTTCTATTCGTTTTCATGCTGTAATGATTCTGTAGGTTAGTCAGTTTGAAGATTGCATCAATATGAGCGGGCAAAAAGCACACGTCTGGCCGACGGTTTCCCGGTTACCATACATACGCCCGGAGTCTTGTCTCCATCAAACGGAATACAACGTATGGTCGCCTTGGTTTCTTCCTTGATGCGTTCTTCTGTTTCAACAGTACCGTCCCAATGAGCGAGAATAAAGTATCCTTCTTCAATTTTCTCTTTAAACTCGTCGTAGGAATCGACGGTAATGGTACGACGTTCTCTATTTTCAAGCGCACGTTTGAAAAGGCTATCCTGAATATCGTCAAGTTCCTTGACAACATGATCAACAATACCCTCTAAAGGATAAGTCTCCTTCTCAAGAGTGTCACGGCGCATCACCTCCACAGTTCCGTTCTCGAGATCGCGCTGACCAATGGCAAGACGGACAGGCACTCCCTTTAATTCATAGTCCGCGAACTTGAAACCCGGGCGTTTGTTGTCGGCATCGTCATATTTCACACTTATGCCGCGACGTCTGAATTCCTCGACAATAGGTTCGACTTTAGCCGAGATTTCTTTCAAGCCTTCGTCATTTTTATAGATCGGAATTATCACTACCTGTATAGGTGCGAGTTTCGGAGGAAGTACAAGTCCGTTATCATCGCTATGAGTCATGATCAGCGCACCCATAAGACGAGTGGATACACCCCATGATGTCGCCCAGACATATTCCGGCTCATTGTTTTTATTCATGAACGTGACATCGAATGCCTTGGCAAAATTTTGTCCGAGGAAATGNNCATCCTGCATCATTGCCTCGATAGTATAAGTATCAAGAGCTCCGGCAAAGCGTTCATTTGCGGATTTAACACCCATTATAACCGGCATTGCCATAAAATTCTGGGCAAAATCATTATAAACATGGAGCATTTTTATCACCTCCTTTTCGGCTTCCTCGCGCGTGGCATGGGCAGTATGGCCCTCCTGCCACAGGAATTCAGCCGTACGGAGGAACATCCGCGTGCGCATTTCCCAACGCATGACATTGGCCCACTGGTTGATAAGCAAAGGAAGATCGCGATAAGAGTGGATCCAGTTCTTATAAGTATTCCATATTATAGTCTCGGATGTCGGACGTATTATAAGTTCTTCTTCGAGTCTGGCCTCAGGATCGACAATAACTCCATTTCCATCAGGATCATTTTTCAGACGGTAATGCGTTACGACAGCACATTCTTTCGCGAAACCTTCGACATGCTCGGCCTCACGGCAGAGAAACGACTTCGGTATAAGCAGAGGGAAATATGCATTCTGGTGACCTGTCTCCTTGAACATATCGTCAAGCTGACGCTGCATTTTTTCCCATATAGCGTAGCCATAAGGCTTGATAACCATACATCCGCGCACGGCAGACTGTTCCGCGAGATCAGCCTTGACTACGAGTTCGTTATACCATTGCGAGTAATTGTCAGATCTTTTTGTTAAATTCTTAAGTTCTTTTGCCATAATTATGAAAGACTCTTTAATATTATTCCATCCGGACCCGACTCTTACACATCGCGTATATACAGTCCGGACAAACCAAAAGAGCAGCCTCGAATTCAAATAGTTTTATATCCGGAAAATTATCCCGGAAACTCCAGACATACCCTAAGGTCAATATATTTGCAAAGATACAAAAAATAAAGCAAACAAGCGTGCTATTTGACTGACAAATTGCACGCTTGTGTAAAATTTAAAGCCGTCATCTTATGCGGTCGGCCGACCGTAAGGCCCGCTGGTCGCGACATATCCTGTTAAACGCCATTATATCGGTTACAAATGCGAGCAAAGGAGCCACAATCAATGATGACCAGCTGACGTAATATCCTTCAAATGCGTTATAGCCATAAGCACATCCGGTACATACCACTCCGAGGAGTATTATCACCTCAAGCAGACATACGTTTTTCTGAAGACGCAGATTTCTGAAAAGAAAAATGTTGATCAGGGGAAGCAAGAAACTAAGCAGAGAAACGATAAAGAAAGGCCAGGTTCTCATCAGATAGCCGGAAGGGGCTCCGTCAGTAGATTCTCCTTCTATCTCGAAACCGAGCGTCGTGAAATCGAGAGAATACTCAGTCATCTGAATCTGACCGAGTGACATAAATGTGAAACAGGCCATAACAGCCGCTGCGATTAGCAGAAAAACAGATTGCCAACGTTGGATTACCATAATATATAATATATTTTAAATTTAAATGGGATTGACCACAGGCGGTTATCTATATCGATATAGGGCCGGCGGGACTTATCTGCAAAATTAATGAATTTTACCTAATTGTCAGGTCTATTAATAACAAAATTTTGATTATCGGCGCTTTTTTGATAATTTAGCGGCAAAATTAATCCGAATGAATAAAACATCAAGCACTGTAGAGCAATTTAAGATAATCAAAGAGCTATGCCGGAGCGTTTTCGAGAAGAAGATGCTTGATTACGGCACTTCATGGAGAATAATGCGTCCGTCAAGCCTTACTGACCAGATATTCATCAAGGCGAAACGGATCCGCACTCTTGAAGAGAACGGAGAAGACTATGCAGCCGTCGATGAAGGAATCGAACCTGAGTTTATCGGGATAATCAATTATTGCGCTATGGCTCTCATTCAGCTGGAGCTGGGACCCGGAAACTCTCTCGAACCGCAAAAGGCACTTGAGCTTTACGACAGCAAGATAGACGCGGCCACATCGCTCATGATGAACAAAAACCACGATTATAACGAGGCGTGGCGCGACATGCGTGTCAGCAGTTTCACCGACATAATCCTTCAGAAACTGATGCGCACCAAAGAGATTGAATCCAACCACGGAATAACAATAGTATCCGAGGGTATTGACGCCAACTATATGGATATGATCAACTATGCATTTTTCGCTCTTATCAAAATTAAATTCAAATAATCCTGGACCTATCGTATCGATCGTTACCTGGATATTTCGCATAATAGTCGGATGTGTATTCATCATATCCGGCTTCGTCAAAGCTATCGATCCATGGGGATCTCTCTATAAATTTGAAGAATATATCGCCGCACTTGGTGTGCCGATGCTACACACGTTGCTTCTGACAGGTGTTTTCGGTCTTTGCGCTCTTGAATTCCTTATAGGTATATTCACTATTGCGGGATGCTACCGGAAGTCCTGTCCTGTGGTGGCTCTTATCTTCATGTGCATAATGCTTCCTCTGACATTATGGATAGCGATCTGTAATCCTGTCAGCGACTGCGGTTGTTTCGGCGATTACATTATATTGTCCAACTGGGCTACATTCTGGAAAAATGTAATTATCATACTGATGGTAATATGGCTGGTGAAATTCAATAGATTCTGTACCGCCATCATATCTCCGGCTTTCCAATGGATGGCATTTGTAATATCTCTTGTGTTCATCATAACCATCTCAATTCACGGATATATCGATCAGCCCTTCCTTGATTTCAGACCTTACAAGGCCGGAAAAGAGATTGTCAATATCTCGGAAAGCGATTCAGATGAAAACGAAGATTTCAGATTTGTCTATGAGAAAGACGGCATCCGTAAAGAATTCGGAGTTGACGATGAACTGCCCTCCGAAGAGGAAGGATGGAAATTTGTAGAACGCATAGATATACTTCCGGACAAAAATGCCAATACTCACACCGACACCGATCTGACATTCAGACTATGGGATATCTCCGGAGAAAACGATCTGACAGAAGACATAATGGAGAAAGACAACAGCATGTTATTATTGCTTATACCTGATCTTCCGAGTGTTTCGCCTGCCACGACATGGAAAATAAACGAATTATATGACTGGTCTTCCAAAAACGATATGGAAATGATAGCTGTGGTGTCGGGCAGCACAGACCAGATCAATACGTGGCGTGACATCTCAATGCCGCAATACGACATATATACCTGCGATGACACTGCAATAAAAGAAGTAGCCCGAGGAAACCCGGCCATAGTCTATGTGAGGGATAACAAAATCGTATGGAAAACCACACTGGGCGCTCTTGATGTGGAAAAACTGACCGAACAAGATAAAACAGGAGATCTGTCCGATTTTATCAAGAACGGCAAGCATGAATTGCTTAATCTGATATATCTGTTTTTAATATGCATGGCTGTTCCCGTGACTTTATCACTGCTTCCACGCATAAAAGACGCTTATACCATCAGACAAATTAAAAAAGCGGGAGTCAATCATGATGATATGGCTCGCCGCGAAGAATAGTCATGGCTCTGTAGATCTGCTCGACAAAGAACATCCTTATCATCTCATGATTGAATGTCATGCGAGACAATGAGAGTTTAGCATCGGCACGAGTATATACTTCTTCGGAAAAGCCGTAAGGACCGCCTACTACAAAAACTGTTCGCTTACGGCCTGATGCCATCAGTTTTTCAATATATGCCGAAAATTCGACAGAGCTATATTCCCGGCCACGTTCGTCAAGAAGGACAACATGATCCGAAGGAAGAATCTTCTCGAGAATAAGCTCTCCTTCGCGGATCTTCTGCATCCGCTCAGTCATTGACTTTGTGGCACGCACGTCAGGTAGTTCCAGAATGTCAAACGGCAAATATCTGCTGAGCCGTTTTGTATATTCCTTTATTCCGTCGGCGACAAATTGCGTGCGCGTCTTTCCAATTGTCAGAAGAAGAATATCCATGATCAGTCCTCACATCCGCAAGCGCATCTGCACATATTTTCCTCCTCAGAGCCGTCCTTTATAAAATCCTTGGTATCCGAAGCGATGTCAACCAGGGTTTCCTCACCATTAATCACCATAACGATCTCCGGATTGATAAAAGAATCCTGCATAGGGAATGTAAGGGTATATGTGCCAACACCATTTGACAGACCACACATCATCATGGTTGCAAAAATGTCCCGTCCATCATTGATAAGTTTGGCAGAGGTAACCATGACATTATCGCCTGCTTCACGATCTTCCATCACAATCTCGATCTTATCGCCTTTATTCTCTATTGACTTAAACTCGACCTTTGCAACGGCAGTGCCAGCCATCAACGATAAAATCCCAAAAATCCAAAATCTGTTCATGTGTATAGTAAGTAACTAAGTAGCTATTAAAAATTAATTCTATCAGCTAATTTACAACAAAATTAACAATAAATTCCATCAATAACAAATTGGACTATCTCATACGGGCTCTCTTATCAATCTATTACTGTCAGCGCACCCGTAACAGAATCCATTATATAACCTGCGACTTTTACATCAGATGCCATCAGAGGATGATTTTTTATCAGATCCACAGTCTCGCTGATCGCATTTTCAGCCTTCTCAAATCCATGCAACCAACCGGCCAGATCAATTCCACAATGCTTCATAAGCGTTATATGTTCCTCGCTCACACCTCTCGCACGCATCAGAGCAAGCATCTCGTCCGCATCCATTCCCTGCACACCACAGCCGGTATGACCTATAACCATAATCTCCTCCACACCCAGTTCATACACAGCCACAAGCAATGACCGCATAGTGGAATCAAAAGGATTGGTTATTGTCCCACCGGCATTTTTTATAATCTTAACATCTCCGTTGCGAATGCCGAGGGCTGCAGGCAATAATTCGATAAGCCTCGTATCCATACAGGTGACGATCGCTATCTTCTTATCAGGATATTTCGATGTCACGTATTTTTCGTAAGAACGCGAAGCCACGAATTCTTTATTATGCTGAAGTATTTCATCAATCATATACAATTACTTTAAAAATTATATGTTAACTATATTGTACAATCATTCCGCGCTAATCGAAATGATTGAATTGCAAATTTAATAAATTTATACCACCTATAGCTACTGTATGAATCAATAAAATGAAAATAGTATATAACCGATTTATTCCCATCGGCAAGAACTTTCTTGCCATCAACATTTTTGGTATCTTGTTTGCCAAAGGGAAATGCGATTCTATTACTGTCAATCATGAGATGATTCATTCAGCACAAATGAAAGAAACCGCTTATATTTTCTTTTATCTGCTATATGTGATCGAATGGATAGTCAGGATCATATGTTACCGTAGCAATATGAAAGCATATTACAGTCTTTCTTTTGAAAGAGAAGCATATGAAAACCAGGCAAACATGAACTATCTTCCACAAAGAAAACCTTATGCTTTTCTGAAATACTTATTTATACGATAATTTCTATTACATATAACATGAAACACCTGTTTTACATAGTGTCGACACTTCTGATCTCCGCTATCTGTCTATCGGCATGCGGTGGAAACAATCAGAACAACAAAGAAAAAACACCTCGGAAGAAAGTCTTGGTAGCATATTTCTCCGCCACCGGCAAAACCAAGAAAGTTGCTGAAGATATCGCACGCATCTCCGGCGGCGATCTTCATGAAATAATCCCTGAAAAACCATACACTCCTGCAGATCTTGACTGGAGAGATGAGTCAAGCCGTTCCTACATAGAGATGCATACTCCCGGGAGCAGACCGGTAACAGTTGACAGTACAGTCGACATTTCTTCCTATGATGTTATCTTTATAGGATACCCAATATGGTGGGATATGGCTCCTGCAGTCATTAATACTTTTATTGACAAACAAGAATTCGGCAAACGATATGTGATTCCTTTCGCCACTTCGGGAGGTTCTCAGATTGCAACAAGTGTTGACAGTCTCAGAAGCAATTTCCCCGGCATATCCTGGAATGACGGCAAGCTACTCAACAGTGCCTCGGACGCAGGCCTGCAGAAATGGCTGTCAGGCTTCGGAATCGAAACAACCGCAAAATCAGAATGATGATTCAACCTGTTTTTACAAATCCATAAAAATGAAAAAAGAAAGAGAACGATTAGAATGGAAAACACTTGGAAGCGAAGTCATCATTTCCCGGCCCCCGTGGCTTACGGTCAGACATGACAAAATCGAGTTACCCGACGGCAGAGTCAATCCGGATTTTTATGTACTGGAATATCCAGACTGGGTAAATGTCATAGCAATAACCGAAGAGGGACGATTTGTGATGGAACGCCAGTTTCGATATGGAATCAAGAAAACATGTATTGAAATCTGTGCCGGAGTAATAGAAAACGGAGAAACTCCGGAAGAAGCGGCCAGGCGTGAACTTGAAGAAGAAACGGGATATATAGGTGGAAAATGGTCACATTNNTCACACCTGATGTCGATATCGGGTAACGCAAGTACAACCACCAATCTTACACACTGCTTTGTAGCCCAAGGTGTAAAACCATCCGGACAAAGGCACCTTGATGATACTGAAGATATTGAAGTAGTACTTCTAAATAAAGAAGATGTATTTGACCTTATGCTACATGATGAAATAAAACAGTCGCTCATGGCAGCCCCACTATGGAAATGGTTCGCCATAAACAGCGACAAAACGGATTGATATATCAATCAGGAAATACATAAAATAGACAGCCGGCCAATTATTTGTCAGCTATCGGCCGGCTGTCCGTCGCATTAAGCCTCTTATCCTGCAATGCAAGGAATCGGTGTGACAATAACCAACCATTCCTATCCCGGAGAATTATCCCTGCAATCACTCAAGAGAGCTCAATCGTAAACGATAGTTTATTTTATAAAATTAGTTCGAATCGGAACTTCCCGTTCAATAGCAGGACGCCCGGAAGCAGCCTTAAGAAGTTCCGCCATATTATGGCCTATGGCTCTCATCGTCTGCATTCCTTCACCATCCTGGAGGACTTCTCCCGGTTCACGGCCGAAGGCGAGATTCCAATATTGGGATGTGACTATAGGCATATTGCTGATCGCAAAATATTTGTTGATACGATCAACCGTCTGCACGGCACCACCACGCCGGGCCACGCCAACAGCTGCACCTGGTTTGTTTCTAAAATATCTGCCTAAAGAATAGAAGAGACGATCCATCAAGGAACAGAGTGAACCGTTCGGACCGGCATAATAAGTAGGAGAACCAAATACAAAACCGTCAATTCCTTGTTCAAGAATCTCCCGAATCTCCGCATATACCCCCTCGTTGAATATACAGACGCCTGTTTCATAACATTTATAACAAGCAATGCATCCCGGTATAGGTTTAGTTCCTATATTTACGAATATAGTCTCGATGCCATCTTCATTCAATGCCTTTGCAACTTCTTCAAGAGCAAGGCGGGTATTACCTTCATTATGAGGGCTGCCGTTTACCAATAATACTTTCATATGAAACTTATTTTCCAAGTTCAATTATCTCATAATCCAAAGAACCAAGACCGATGGCAGCAGCATGATCAATAGTATGGATTCCATGACGACTGTTTATGCGTTCTATAAGCGGGGCATTGTCGTTGCCTTCTGAGGGAGTCATGTTAAAAACGATATCAACACAAGCCTTGTCGAGCGCTACAGGATCCGTAGATGCGAGAATACCGTAATCCTTGAGTTTGACAACATCGGGATTGGCAGCACAATCGCAGTCGACTGACATATTGTTCATGACGTTTATATACACAACGTTATCGCCAAAATAATCCGCAACACCCTGTGCCGCCGCAGCCATCGATTCAAGAAAATCATCCTGAGGAGCTATATTATCCCATATCTCCTCGACGACATCGGTTTTGCCAGCCGTGTGGATATATGTCTTACCTTCCGCTGAAGCTACACCTATACTGGCATTTTTCAAAGCACCGCCGTAACCACCCATTGCATGTCCTTTGAAATGCGAAAGATTGATCATATAATCATATCTTGGAAGATGATTGCCGACAATATCATATTTTATATGTTTTTTGTCGCGAACGGGAATCTTCATGGTTCCTTCTTCGTCCATAAGATCTACAGGCGCAATAGAATCGAATCCATGTTCATGAACGGTCTGCCAATGCGCGGCAAATGTATTTCGCTTTCCGTTATAAGCAGTATTGCATTCTACGATGGTTCCATGCACTGTGTCAACAAGATTACGGATGAGATCAGGCGACAGGTAATTCGGATTTCCGGCCTCCCCCGTACTGATTTTAACCGCTACTCTCTTCCCTTGTGACGGTCTGCCTAAAGTCTC
>DAAV01000161.1:0-235 GCA_001701295.1 Bacteroidales bacterium H10 | reverse complement strand
TGAGGAAGCAAAAACAGCTATAAACGCGCAAATAAAAGTAAGTCTGAATTTATTCATAATTAAGCCAAATATAGTTTGTTCCTTTTTTAGAACGGATAAGGAATTATTATATGATTGAAGAACCGAAATAATATCAAGGATTGCAGAAAAAAAGTAAGTATATTCTATTGTATCAGCGTCCGGGAGGGACGCTGCTCCGACCGGCGCCGTGCTGTCCGCCGCGCGGGGACAAAAA
>DAAV01000165.1 GCA_001701295.1 Bacteroidales bacterium H10 | reverse complement strand
TGGCTTCGTTGATCTGGACATAATCCGCGAAAAGCCCCGTATAGCCTCTCAGCAGGCGCGTAAGCGTCCGTTCCGCTGCGTCCGACAGTCCCTTGAGGCTGTACAGCTCTTCGCGGTCGCATATGATCATGACCCGCGATCTGCGGTCGGCTTCCTCCATGTATTCGAGATAGCCTGCCTGCTGAAGCAGATGTAGCGCGGCGCGGCATTGTCTCGGCTGGTAGCCGAATGTGTCGCAGAATTTCTCGATATCGAATTCCTTGAGTGTGTCATAGCCTTCTCCGACGGAGATGTGCAATACATTGCATACTCTCTCGTAAATTTTTCTGATTATGTCGCGGTCGGGGAAAGCCTCGCTTATACGTCGTCTCATGACTCCGGTGTCTGTACGCGATGTCAGCAATACTGCATAGCTTGTCTTTCCGTCGCGTCCGGCGCGGCCAGCTTCCTGATAGTATTCTTCAAGGCTGGGAGGCATGTCGTAGTGTATGACGGTGCGCACATCCGGTTTGTCGATTCCCATGCCGAAGGCGTTTGTCGCGACCATCACTCTGACGGCTCCGCTTTTCCAGGCGTTCTGTCTCTCCTCCTTCAGTTCATAGTCGAGTCCGGCATGATAGGCGGCCGCACTGATACCGCCCGATTTGAGGTAGTCGGCGATTTCTCCGGTGCGTTTGCGGCTGCGCACATAGACTATGGCTGTGCCTGAGGTGCGGCTGAGGATATGGAACACTTCGTTGATCTTGGTTTCTGCGGGACGCACTATGTAGTTGATGTTCTCACGCGTGAAGCTCATGCGGAACACGTGCGGCTCCCGCATTCCGAGGCGCGCGCATATGTCGTCGGCTACTTCGGGCGTGGCGGTGGCCGTGAGGGCGGTGACAGGTACTGCCGGTTTTTCTTTGCGTAGCCGGATTATATTGAGGTATGATGGCCGGAAATCATATCCCCATTGCGATATGCAGTGGGCCTCGTCGACTACGATAAGGCTCACCTCTATCTGGCGGATGAGGGCCAGAAAGTTGTCGTTGCGCAGTCTTTCAGGCGATATATAGAGGAATCGGGCGCCGCCGTTAAGAAGCTTTTCGGTCGCTATGTTGATCTCCCGCCGGCTCATGCCCGAATGCAGGGAGACCGCCTTTATGTGTCGGCGGCGCAGGTTGTCGACCTGATCTTTCATCAGTGAGATAAGCGGTGTGACAACGATTGTCACTCCCGGCAGCATCATGCCGGGCACCTGAAATGTGATCGACTTGCCGCCCCCTGTCGGCATGAGGCCGAGTGTGTCATGGCCTGAAAGGGTCGATTCGACTATATCTTTCTGCAATGGCCTGAATCCGTCGTAGCCCCAATAGCGTCTGAGTGTCTCAACCGCATTCATATTCGCGCGGAATTATTTTGTTGTCCGAAAGAGGGGATGACTACTTCTTTGTCTCCGAAGGACGGATGTCGCGGATCATCAGCTGGATTGAGTCCTGATTGTTTCCCCGTTTGCTCTGTTCGATGGTGTAGCAGATGTCGATGGGCTTGTGGGCGTGGATGTGTTCGAAATACTGCGCCATGTTGAACGCTATCGCGTTTATGACATGGCTCGTGCTGTCATCCTCAAGTTCGAGTTTGATGTGCTCGAGATTCTTGCCGACAAGTTTGCTCGTGCCGAAGTCGAACACGTTTTTCGAGCGGAACACCGGTTTCTGGTTGCAGGGGCCGAACGGATTGAATTTCCTGAGCATTGCCACAAGTTCCGGGGTGATGTCGGCGAATTCGATCTCCGCGTCTATGTCAAGGTGCGGCTCAAGCTGGTTGGGGAGAATGTTGGCCGACACGTACTCTTCGAAACGCTTTGTGAATTCCGGGATGTTCTCCTCTTTGAGCGAAAGACCGACGGCATATGTGTGACCTCCGAAATTCTCGAGCAGATCGCGCGACGCGTTCACNNATCGAAGCCCTGGACCGAACGGGCCGAGCCTGTAGCCAGGCCGTTGGCCTGCGAGAGCACTACGGCAGGCTTGTAGTAGAGTTCCGTGAGCCGTGAGGCCACAATGCCGATCACGCCTTTGTGCCAGTCGCGGTTGTAGATCACGATCGACCGTTTGCCGTTGACTATGCCGACATTTTTTTCTATNNGTTGTCTATCTCCTTGCGCTCGCGGTTGTGCTGGTCGATGTCTTTTCCTCTCTCGAATGCCTCGTGCAGGTCGCGGCTTACAAGAAGGTCGACTGTCTCCATGCCGCTCTGCATCCTGCCCGAGGCATTGATGCGCGGACCGATCTTGAAAATCACCTCGCTGATGGTGATGTCTTTGTTGGTCAGCTTGCAGAGACGGATGATGCTTCGGAGTCCGAGATTAGGATTGGAGTTGAGACGCCGCAGGCCGTGATAGGCCATGATGCGGTTTTCTCCCACGATCGGCACCAGATCGGAGGCTATGGATACGGCCACCAGGTCGAGCATGGATTCAAGTTCGTTGTGTATGCCCAGACCGTTGCTCTGCGCGAAGGCCTGCATGAACTTGAAGCCCACGCCGCAGCCGCTCAGATGGGTGCAGGGATAGGTGGTGCCGGGCATCTTGGGGTTGAGTATCGCCACGGCGGGAGGCAGCGTCTCGTCGGGAACGTGATGGTCGCAGATTATGAAATCTATCCCCTTGCTCTTGGCGTATGCGATTTCCTCGATGGCCTTGATGCCGCAGTCGAGCACTATGATGAGTTTCACTCCGTTCTCGGCGGCATAGTCCACGCTTTTTATCGAGATTCCATAGCCTTCGTCATCCCGGGTGGGGATGTAGTATTCCACGTTGGAGTAGTAGTTCTGGAGATATTTGTATACGAGGGCCACCGCCGTAGTGCCGTCCACATCGTAGTCACCGTAGATCATGATCCTCTCTTTGGCGCCCATGGCCCTGTTGAGGCGGGTGACCGCCTTGTCCATGTCGGGCATTAGAAAGGGGTCGTGCAAGTCCTTCAGAGAAGGATGAAAGAATTTTTCAGCCTCCTCAACGGACGTTATGCCGCGCTGCGCCAGCAGTTCGCTGACGGGCGGCACGCTGGCATATCTCTTAGCCAACTCTGTCTCTGACTTTTGCTCTTCGGAAGTAAGGGGTAGATAATTCCATTTACTTGTCATTTATGTTGTTTTTTTATTTTTCTCGTTCCCTAAGCCGGANNGATGAGAAACGGATCGTGCAGGTCGTTGAGCGAGGGCGTGAAGAATGCGTCGGCGCCTTCCGGCGTCGAGACGCCTCTGCGCACCAGAAGCTCAGCTATTGCCGCTATGCCGCCACAGTGGCTTGTCATGCGGTCAGCTTCCTCCTTCTGTTGCAGAGTCAGGGGCTGATAATTCCATTTCTTTATCATAACTGTTTGATTCAGACCATTAAGTTATTCTCCACTACGGGCACGCATGGATCACGTGTCTCCGTACTCTCCTCCAATATGCAAAGATAATAATTTTTTCTGAGAGTATGTTTACTTTTAAATGATTTTAGCACGAAGATGTATTTTCTGAAATTCTCAAAGAGCTTTTGTGTCGGTTTGTGTACTTTTTTCTTTCAATGTTTCTCCCGGCGGAAATTTCAGGATTATCTTTGTTGGTTTAGGCTTATTTTTTGTAAATTTGCAGTTTGGGAAAACGGGGATAGGCCGGAAATTTGTCCGGCTGTGTATTTATACTGAGATTGTGAATAATTATGGAAAAAGATATTGAGATAGACGGCATGAGGATGCATTATGACGTGACGGGTCCGGAGACGGGCGCGCCGGTGGTGCTGATGCATGGCTGGGGGTGTGATCACACCACGGTCAGGAGTATCGCCGCGATACTTGAATCGGGCATGCGTGTCTATAATCTTGATTTGCCGGGTCACGGGCAGAGCGATGAGCCGCCGACGGCATGGGGTGTCGACGAGTACACGCGCATGGTCGAGAAATTCTGTAGCCTCAACGGCATTGCAGCTCCGGTGCTTATCGGTCATTCGTTCGGCGGCCGCATAGGCCTGCTGATGGCTTCGCGCAATCCGGTGAAGCGCATGGTGCTTGTGGATGCCGCGGGAATCAAGCCGAGGAGAAAGCCTTCCTATTATATTAAGGTGTATTCTTTCAAGACGGCCAAGAAATTGCTTCCTCTTCTTTTCGGCCGTAAGCGTGGGCAGGAGATGATTGATCGTTGGCGCGGAAGTGCCGGCAGTGCGGATTATCGTAATTCATCTCCGATGATGAGGGCCGTGATGAGCCGGTGTGTCAATCAGGATCTCAAGCATGTCATGCCGCAGATAAAGGCGTCGACGCTCCTGATATGGGGTGCGAAAGATACCGCCACTCCGCTCTCGGATGCGAAATATATGGAAAAGCATATTCCCGATGCGGGACTGGTGGCTTTTCCCGAGGCCGGACATTATTCTTTTCTCGACAATGCCTGGGAATTCAAAGGCGTGTTGCGGGAGTTCTTCAAGAAGGACCTGCAGGGATGACAGACGTTTTAAATTCAAATACTCTCTAAGTTCAAACATACTCCAAGAATGGCTTATTTTATTGTAATCTATGTGATCTGCGCCATATACATGACGCTCAATTTCAAATACGATCTGCAGATGTTCCAGCAGAACAGCTACAGACTCGACCGTTACTGGAAATGGCTCCGTCCCAATATCGGCAGCGCATGGCGGCTTGTCGATGTGGCCTGCCTGTTTCTGCTGATGGCACCGACGTTGCTCGACTTCCGCCTGTCGCTTTTCCTTATAGCGCTTGTCAGCCTCGCGAAGATATTTATGATTTTGCGCCGTAAATCTAAGAAACCGCTCGTTATGACACGGCGCGTGTGGAGGCTTTATGGTCTTACGGCCCTGATGTCGCTCGGTGGGGCGGTTNNTAATATGCACGTTCGGAAAATATGTGGGTATATATTCGGGAGCGGTCGTCACGGTCGGATTCATGATGGCGGTGAGCATATTTTCCTGGGCTGTCATGATGTTTGCACATCTGCTTCTCATACCGGTCGAGAAGTCGATACAGCGCGGTTATATCAACGATGCAAAACGCATATTGCGCTCCATGCCTGATCTCCGCGTGGTGGGTATCACGGGCAGCTATGGCAAGACAAGTACCAAACACTATCTTACCCGGATCCTCAGCGAACAGTTCGATGTGCTTATGACCCCCGGATCGTTCAATACGCCGATGGGAGTCGTACGTACCATCCGTGAGTACATGAAGCCCTACAATCAGATCTTCGTGTGCGAGATGGGCGCCAAGCAGAGAGGAGACATCAAGGAGATCTGCGACATAGTGAATCCGGAGATGGGTATCGTGACGGCTGTCGGTCCGATGCACCTTGAGTCGTTCAAGACTCTTGAAAATGTGTGCGCCACCAAGTTCGAGCTTGTGGACGCGCTCCCATCCGACGGATGCGCTGTAATAAATAATGATTTCGCGCCCTGTGCCGCGCGGGAGGTGACCGGTGTGCGTGCGTTGCGTTACGGCGTGACCAATCCGACAGGATGTGATTACGTGGCCACGGATGTGCGTTATACACCCAATGGTACCAGTTTTGTAGTGAAAGGTCCTGACGGTCTCACGCTTCCTCTCGAGACCCGTCTGCTCGGAGAGTGCAACGTGTCCGACATTCTTGGGGCGGTTGTCATAGCGTTGCGTCTGGGAGTGCCTGAAGAAAAGATCCGCTATGCTGTGGCTACGATCGATCAGGTGGAACACCGCCTCAGCATCAAGCAGACGCCCGGCGGAGTGACCATCATCGACGATGCGTTCAACTCCAATCCGGCCGGTTCAAAAATGGCTGTAGATGTTCTGGCTCATTTCAAAGAGGGAAAACGGATCATAGTTACCCCTGGAATGATAGAGCTCGGATCCGAGCAATATAATCTTAACAAGGCATTCGGAAAATATGCCGGAGAAAACCTTGATGTGATAATAGTGGTGGGAGAGTACAACAGAGACGCGATAGTATCGGGAGTCAAGGAATCGGATTTCGATCAGAAGAATCTGCATGTAGTGGGCAGTTTCAACGAAGCGCAGCAGGTGCTCGGCAAACTCCTTGCCAAGGGCGACACCATACTTTACGAGAACGATCTTCCCGATACGTTCAAATAGATCGGGACAGACTCGCTTACCTGAAATCGGTTAAGTTGCTACGAAAAATAAATGCACATATGATCTTATTTATTCTTCGTAGCTGCTTATAAATAAAGGTCAACAAAAAAATCGCGAAAAAGTTAGAAAAATTTTCGCGATTTTTTTGTGTATTAACGAAAAATAGTTTACCTTTGCAGTGAAAGAAAGCTGATAAGACAAAAATATTTAACGTATTAAGAATTTCAAGGGGCATTAGCTCATCTGGCTAGAGCGTTTGACTGGCAGTCAAGAGGTGACGAGTTCGAGTCTCGTATGCTCCACGTAACGGACAACATCAACATCAGAAACGCTATTTTGCTCGGAATCAATCTGTTGAAAGACTGATTCCGAGCCTCTTTTATACCCCCTTTTCAACTATTTTCGGGTCAATGTAAAATTCCGGTT